>JAYVXX010000063.1:0-7011 GCA_043784805.1 Minisyncoccota bacterium
TATGGTTTAGCTCGACAAAAGATAATGGTACAACGTTTTTGCTATCGCTGCCAACGACTGGAATGAGAGCAAAAGAGGGGAAGACAACGCTGGACTGAAATAGACTTAAGCTTGTAGCAAGGAGACTGTAGCTTTAACACAATACAAAAGCGATGCCTAGTCCAAGACATTCGTCTACTGACTCAGGCATCGCTTTTGTATTAGTCAAGTATACTTTCCCTCTAAAGTCTAAAGTCTAAAGTCTAAAGGTCCTTACGGTTGTTACCTCCGGACATCTTCGCGGCCGAGCCGTCTCGATCTAAAGTCTATCTCTCTACATTCCCCGTAAGACAGTAATCTTTGCACCTAACTCATTTAACCTCTCTGCAATATCTGCATATCCTCTCTTAATTGAGTATACATTTCTAAGCAGTGATTGACCCTCAGCAGCAAGCATAGCTATCAAGATAATAGCTGTCGGACGAAGTGCAGGTGGGGAGACAATCTGAGCTCCGCGAAGCTTTTTCACGCCGGTGACGAAGGCTCGATGGGGATCCAAGAGCTTGATATCAGCCCCAAGTCGATTAAGTTCTGTGAAGTAAATAGCGCGGTTCTCCCATGTCCAATCATGGATGAGTGTCTGCCCTTCGGCAAAACAGCAGATAGGAACGAAAAAGGGGAGATTGTCATTATTGATACCTGGGAATGGCTGGGTATGTATCTTGTCATGCGGCGCCACGAGTTTCGAGGGTGAGAGGGTGATATCTACAAGGAGTGTCTTTTGATTAAGCGAAAGATAAGGCTTTGATTGCTTGTAGATGAGACCCATGCGCTTGAGCTTCTCCATTTCAAGGGTGAGGAAGTCTATTGGGCATCTGGTGATAGTTAGTTTCGATTTGGTCACAATTCCAGCGGAAATGAAAAACATGCTCTCTATTGGATCCTCGCTGTTGTAGTGCTCTACATTGCAGTTGATTTCTTTCTTTCCATGAATAGTAAGCGTTGTTGTCCCAATGCCATCTATTTGTATGCCAAAAGATTGAAGAAGAAAACACACATCTTGCACTTGGTAATTTGGCGGGGCAAACTTAATGACTGTTGTACCTTCAATTTTGGCAGCCGCAATGAGGGCGGTTATTGCTCCTGTGTCTGATGATTCGTAAAGAGGGATTATCCCCGGTTTGAGCTCTTTATGGGTGATACGGTAATGGTCTTCTCTGGTCTCGATGTTGACTCCCAAGTAATCAAGCGCATATTTATGAGATGCGACCGTTCTTTCTCCCATCTTGCAGCCACCTGAGTGAGGAAGGCTAAATGAATTACTGAAGTGAATGAAGGCTCCCGCAAAGGTGAACGATCTAATCTTCTCCGCCACAACTTTGTCCATCTTGCCGAACGTTAGCTTTTTGGGAGGTGTAATCTCAAGAGCTGTGTCCTCATGTACCCAACGAATCTTCACACCAAGACTCTCAAGGAGCTCTTTGTATCTGTATACTTCTTCGATATGAGGGATATCTCGCAATGTTGTCGTGCCAGCGTTTATGAGTGAGGCCACCATCATATTAACCGCGCCATTTTTTGAGGTATTAGTAACGACTTTCCCATGTAGTTTGTGACCGCCCTCAACCTTAAAGTCAATTGTTTCTGATATGGTGACGATATTATGGTCGAGGACGTCTCGCATTTTGGTGAGCTGCTCGATAGTAATATTCTGGTTACCGGACTCAATACGGGCCACCGCTGACTGGGATGTTTTCAAAAGATTTGAGAAGTCTTCTTGTGTCAGGCCCTTTTCTTCACGCAGTTTCTTTATAAAAAGGCCTATTTTTTGCTGGTCATTTGGTTCCATACTGCTAACTATATCATATATGATATATATGGAAAGTGGAGAGTGGAAACTAGAAAGTAGGAGTATACTTCTAGGTATGAATAAACTTTGGTTTAGAAGAAAGACGTATGGGTATGGATGGACACCTAACACTTGGGAGGGTTGGTTTGTCGTAGGCATCTTTGTCCTAGGAAACTTTTTTAATTTTCTTCGAGTTTCAGGGGTGTCAGATTCTAGAGAAGACGCTCTTTTCTCGTATCTTCTCGAGTTGGGAATTTCACTAGGAGTCCTTCTCATTATATCTATCAAGAAAGGTGAGAAGCCAAAATGGCAATGGGGGAAACCAAGCGAAAAGAAATCTAGTGAAAACTAATTAGCGCAGAATTGATTCTATGGTAAAAAGCGAGATGATAGCCATGATGGTGGTAGTTATGATGTTAAAGGTATTTGAAATCCAGCCATTGGTCTTCTCGTGTAAGATACGTTTATTGTTTGCAATGAAGAGGATGATGACAAGAAGTGGGGCGGCGAGGACTCCATTGACTGCAGCAGAGTAGTAAAGCATGGTTATCGGGTTGATGTCGGAGAAGTTAAGCAGTACTCCCACCAAGGTAGCAATAATGAGGATGGCATAAAAGCCTCGCGCTTGTATGAATGTTTTCCCCAAGCCAGCTTTGAAGCCAAATGTTTCTGCTAGTGCGTAGGCAAGTGAACCAGCAAGGACTGGAATAGCGAGTAGCCCAGTTCCCAAGATGCCAAAAGCGAAGAGGTAGACTGCAAAGTCTCCGGCAAGTGGCCGAAGTGATTCAGCAAGTTCTCCGGCTGTGATGACGCTAAAATCAGCCCCCGGTTTAATGGTGCCGGCCGCAGTGATAATAATGAAGAATGCAATTAAGTTAGAAAGAATCATGCCGGTCGCTGTATCGGCCCGCATCTGGTGAAGGTCTTGAGGGGATACTTTTGGTCTCCCTTTTCCGAAACCAATGATCTTTCTCTTCTCTATCTGTTCCTCTACCTCTTCATCAGCTTGCCAGAAGAAAAGATATGGCGAGATAGTCGTGCCTAAGAATGCCGTCATGTTGAAAAGGAATGTCTTATCCCATGTGATGTGTGGGATAAGTGTGGCAAGAGTAATAGCTTTCCAATCATGATGAATGAAGAATGCTGCTACTACGTATGAAAGTACCGTTGCAGCAAGATACTTGAGTATCTTTGCGTACGTGGCATAGGGGATGAAGATGGCAGTGGTGAGCGTGAATGCTGTGATAATGATGAGAGATACGCCGAAAGAGAAAGGAGAAATGAGATGTGCTGCAACTCCCATGGCTCCTAAATCGGCGCCAATATTGATGCTATTAGCGATAGCTAAGAGTACAACCGCAAAAATGAGTATTGTCCTAGAGTAGTGTATCTTAATAAGTCCTGCGAGGCCATTTCCTGTAGTCATTCCGATACGGGCACACATCTCCTGCACTGCAATCATAAATGGTATCGAATAGAGGGCAAGCCATAGTTGTGAGAGACCGTAGAGTGCTCCAGTTTGAGCGTAGGTTGCTATACCTGATGGATCATCATCAGCTATTCCGGTGACCACTCCTGGACCAATTGATTTTTTCACACGATGCCAAAAGGATTTCATTAGTAACCAGTATAACAAAGATAGATGTTAGATGTTAGATTTTAGACTTTAGATAATGCAAGAGTATGTATGTATTTTTAACATCTAAAATCTAACATCTAAAATCTGGTAAAATATTCATATGAAGTCTACCCCATTTCTCGACTATGTCCTCTATGATGTGTTCGGCGAGGGGGAGCCGATAACAGCCCGCGCCATGATGGGCGCGCATATCCTCTATTATGAGGGCAAAGCTTTTGCAATTGTTGAGAGTGAGGAGCTTTACTTTAAAGGTTCAAAAGAACTCTCTTCTTGGTATTTGGAACGAGGCAGCAAGCAATTCGGATATCAAAAAGAGGGGAAAGACGCTTATCTCTATTACTTTCTTGTCCCTTCAGAAGTTTATGAAGATACGTCCCTTCGAGAAGAGTGGTTGAATGTAGCGCTAACGGTAGCCAAGCTACCCAATGGCAGATTTTAGATCTTAGATATTAGATTTTAGAGAATTCAATTCTAAATATTTTTTGGGAGTATTTTTATCTAACATCTAAAGTCTAATATCTATCAACTGGACAGTTGATGGGCGACGAGATTCTGGTATATAGGATTGGACTGCATAAGTTCATCATGTGTGCCTTCGCCTACGACTAGACCTTTATCCATCACAATAATCTTGTCCGCATCACGCACAGTTGAGAGGCGATGGGCTATGATGATTGTGGTTTTTCCTTTAGATACATCGTGTATAGCGTCCATCACATACTTTTCATTTTCGGTATCAAGTGATGAGGTCGCCTCATCAAAAATGAGAATTTCTGGGTCTTTGATGATTGCGCGTGCTATACCGATACGTTGTCGTTCACCGCCTGATAGTTTTACTCCACGCTCTCCTACCAGAGTGTCGAATTTTTTCTCACCAAGGCGATGGTAGAATTGGTCGATGCGTGCAAGATGAGCAATTTCCTCAAGGCGGTTTTCTATGTGAATCTTTTCTTTTTCTTCTACACCAAAAAGGATGTTGTCTTTTATACTCTCATCAAGTAAATCAACATGCTGTTCAACATAGCCGATGTGTTGACGTAAGTACCCAGCATCGATATCTTTCAGCTCGGTTTCGCCTATTGCAATTGAACCCTCATAGTAGTCATAAGCTCGAAGAAGAAGTTTGGTTATCGTGGATTTGCCGGAACCCGATGACCCGACGATTGCGGTTGTCCTATTCTTCCCGATTTCAAAAGAAACATTTTTTAGCACAGGGGACTCTGACCTTGGGTACTCAAATGAGACGTTTTTCACTACTATTGCCTCATTAAGTCGTTGGGATTTTCTGCCTCTTACTTTAAAAGATGGTTCCTTATCAATGGCCTCAAGATATTTTTCCACTTCTAAAGACCAGACGGGTAGATCACGAAGTGCTGATGAAAATGAATTAATATTCCAGTAGACACGAGATGTAACATTGAGGACTAGGTAGAGTGTCCCTATTGCGAAGCTTCCCTGTACGAAGAGTAATGCTGCAACTCCAAGCGAAAGAAGCTCCGCTAGATCTTGGAAATTTGATCTCTTGAGAGTATGTTCTATTGCAAGCTTCCTTGTAGTCATGTGGTGATTCACCATAGTTGCCCTGGCGTCGATATATTTCTTTATGAAAAAACTTTCTTTACCAAAATATTTTGCAAGAGGGAGATGTGTGAAAGCTTCAGTTCTAGTTTTTCCTTGCCGTGTCCAGTTATCCCTGTTTGTTTTGACATATGGATTATGGAATATCCTAAAACGATAGGCCCACATCATGAGTATCGAGACGATGACAACTGCTATAATTCCAAGTAATGGATTGTACCAACTCAGAGTTATGAGAGCTACGAACGTATACAATATGGTAGGTATGATATTAGTAAAGATTGTCTGTATGATGCTCTCGGCAGCACTTTCTCCTCGACTTATGATTTGTTGCTTGATAGAAGAGTGGTCTTCGATGTGCTGCTCGATGGTGAGTGAAAGTATTTTCCGTAAGGAGTACTCTTGTAAGTATTGGGCAACAGACTGATCCAAGAACTTTTCCCTCATCATATTTTGGAAATAAAAGACGGTATTCATGGCAACTATGACGACGGCCCATATGGCGAAAAATGTAGATGCAAAATTTACTTTATGTGCCACAAGACTGTTAATGACCTTACTATTTAAAATAGTAGTAGTTATCGAAAGTGCTTGATAAAGAAAAACCAATCCAATCTGGATGTAGATATGTTTATGAAAGGGTTTAAATAGAACCCAGAGTTTTTTTACCTGGACGAGATTTTTTTGCATTCTCCTAGCATAGCAGACCTTTACATTTTTTGTAAGTCTTGTTTTGTAAGAAAGTGTTGTGATATAATGGAATGTAAGAGAACAGACGTCTGACAGTCTTTCATTTACGCATGGAGGTGGAGGTAAATGTCTTCTACAGCTTTCACCGCGTCTCCTGCGGCGATATTGTTCTGATGATAGAGCCCATCGGTACAGTCTCCAGCTGCCCAGATGCCTTTGACAGATGTCTCCTGGTTTCGTGGGTCAACCACGATATGATTCACTGGGTTCATGGCCACAACTCCTTCGACAAAACCCACCGCAGGAATTTGTCCTATCTCAACGAAGACAGCAGCAACAGGTAAGGTGATTTCTTCATTAGTGTCACTCTTCACATACGTGATTGATTCAACGAATGTAGAGCCTTGAATGGATTTTGGTACAGCATTTGTGACAAGTTTGAAATGTTCCTTCTTTTGTAGTTTCTCAATCGTAATTGGGTCTGCGCGCGGTTCACTTCTTGAGAGAAGGGTGACACTTCTACAGTATGCGAGAAGTTGAGCAGCAGATTCAAACCCAGCATTACCTCCACCGATAACGACGACATCCATGCCACCAAAGAGTGGTCCATCACAGGATGCGCAGTAGGTGATGCCTTTGTTCTCATATTCTTCGGCGCCGGGCACGTCTAATTTTCTTCGAGATGATCCTGTAGCTACGAGGACTGTCTTTCCGGTAAGCTGTTCCGCATCTTCTAAGGTGATAGTGAAGTTTCCATCAGTGCCTTCTACTTTCGCAACACCTTTTCCTTCGTGTATTGTTATGAAGTCACTTTTATATTCCATCACATGATCCTTCAACATCTTGGCAAGATTTGCGCCGGAGACATGTGGAGTACCTATCCAATTCTGGATATCGTCAGAGACGATCGATTGGCCACCCCATTCTTTAACTACTAGAAGTGTTTTTAATTGCTTACGCGCTGCATAGACCGGCGCAGCAGTACCAGCTGGGCCTCCACCTACGATTATTAAATCGTAGATAGGGGTGAGGGGCGAGGGGTTAGGGGTAAGTGTGGGTTCCATAATAAATTTAAAATTAGTTTTTTAATTATAGCATGGAGGATATGCCCGGGAAGGTTTCATTTGAGTCGTTTGACATATTACAAAATAAGTGGTATAGTATGCATCTGTGTCACAACCCGCAGGACGGCCTCAATTAGAACGCTCAATATGTTTCTTTTCCTTACAAAGCCTTCGGGCTTCTTTTTGTTTACGACAAAGAAGTAATGCTTCGT
>JAYVXX010000064.1:0-2079 GCA_043784805.1 Minisyncoccota bacterium
GCCGTTCAACAGCCTTCTTCCTTTGTGAGCAAACACGCAAAACTCCGTCTTATTTCCATAGTCACCCTCCAAGTCTCCCGAAGTGTGATTGTTCTTAACCCACACCAAAGCACGCTTCGGTGTGAATCCAGCTTCTTCAAGCCAATTACGAAAATGAGATATTGCGTAGTCATTACAGAAAGCGTAGAAGTGTGAATCATCTTTCATCACACGAAAACACTCTTTAGCCCACGGAAGAAACCACTCCAATGAAATATCATTTTCAATCTTTTCATATTTATCAGTCCTCCTGGAGGACTGATAATCCATCCCATAAGGCGGGTCTGTAACCACAAGGTCAATGCACTTGTCAGGTAAAGACTTCATAAACGAGAGGCAATCCTCATTGTGGATTTTATTTAAAAGTTCAGGATTCATGATTCAATTCCAGCGTTTGTTTCGCTAGTCCAACGAGTAACGGTATATTTGTTCGTTGCCTCTTTCCAAGGATAAGGGGAGGGGTGGATTACCTTATGAACTGCGATAAGTTCGAGCGTGTCGGGTCGGCGTTCTTCCATGATGACCATGTGTTGCCATTGGTCACATTCATTAAAGCCTGTCGCATCGTACTCAGTACGGCAAACAACGCATATTTTAATGAAAAAGTTCTCCATTTTATTCAAAGGGCGTTTGTTGTTGACTATCATTGTGCTCTGAGTAGGAATTGCACCTACCACCTTCCCCTTTTCAGGGGGACGCTCTGCCTATATGAGCTATCAAAGCATTGACCCAGTTCGCCGCATGATCGCCGTCACAACGAAATAAAAACGAGAGCGTAATATGAAAAAGTTATTCACGTTTAAATCGGTTGATGTGATGCTATCGGTTGGCGCAACGAACTCGGCTGAGGTAATTATATCATGAGGGCTTCATGGATGGATAGTGAGTTATCCACATGTAGCAAAAGACTATCCCCCGCATACGCAGTGAATAGCCTCTTTGCCGATTGGGAGATACCCCAGTCCAGATGCCTAACGATTATAGCAAAAAATCCCCACTAAGGGAATATTGTCCATACATAACAAAGAAAACGCCGAAGCGCGTCTTTGAAATTGCAATTTTAATGTGCAAGAGTGCAAACGTCTAAAACAATGTTCTTGCTCTTTCATACTAACATCTTTATCTTGATATGTCTACCTTTATCTCCTCAAAGACTTGAGTCGTGTGTGCCCTGTGTATCAAACGAATCACTATCTCCATCAAGGCATAACGTAGTCAGTGGGACTTGTTAACTAAGCATTGCGCTCTCTCCTCTCCTTGCTTTAATAGTGTGTGTTTATCTGCTTCCTGATTGAGTCGCCCGTTGTCAGTTTGGACATTGCGGGCTTTGAGTTCTCTTAGTCTGGCGACCGCATCAAGAAACAGGGTGTAAGCCAAAGTTTTTGTGGTGATTTGCTTATAGCACCAAAACGAATGAATTGTAAAACAAAAAATCGCCGAGCTAAAAAGCTAAGCGATGTATATAAATGCCAAGGCACTTACGGCTGTGGAGGTAATTATTCATAACTTTAACAGTTGTGACAATGACCTTGTGGAAGTCTCCCTCCACATGCGTAAAAGCCCCGATATTAAAATAATGAATAATCACTTCCACGGATACATTTTATCATTCATCTAATCTTCATGCAAGTCCCATGAAGACTAGATGAAAATGTGGATAACTTTCTCGCTTTCTAAAATCATAAATATTATAATGAGTAAGAATAATTAGAATATGTACTCAGAACAATATTTACAACAAGAAGCCAAGCCTATGCTAGGCAATCTCTTTGCTGGTTATAAGATAGAGAAACCGAAGTCTATTCGCGCTGAACTTATCGACGAAGCATTTGAAAAAGTAAACGCTCTACGCGGAACATATTCCGTGACTCCTATCGGTCGTATCGGAATGATGGTGGGAACTATCTGCCCCAAAGAAGCAAGCGAATCATTCATTCACGATATTCAGAAAGAATGTCAGATAGCAAAGAATTACCGTGCGAGATTCTGGCAGTTTTATAACGAAGCAAAATGACCTACAAAAAATGCAAAAAGTGTCTA
>JAYVXX010000065.1:0-6981 GCA_043784805.1 Minisyncoccota bacterium
GTGAAAATTCATCATGGATTACGAAGAGACAGGAGATACAAAATGATTCAAGAGATACTGGATGGAGAAGATTAGCAACCCAAAAAGACTATTAGACCCATCATCTTCTCCACTAGGTGGTGCCAAGAGCTGTACCTTTACCAATCCTGTACGCTCCACTAACTACTACTTTAAGCTCTTCACGAAGGACACGACAGGGAACTACTCGACTGGTGTGGTGACGAGCGTAGCAGCGCTCTACATTCTTCCTCCAAATGCCGGCACACTTGTCCTTGATGCCGAACTGTTCTACGGAGGCACTACCACACGCTCTGGAGGTACAGTAAGTGGAGGAGGGGGATCTGACACAGGGACTTCAACAGCAACCACGACAACATCCACCACCACACCAGGCCAAGGTGGAGGAGGATCAGGGGACTCAGGCTTCCTCTACCATGGTAGTGACCTAGCAGAAGCCAACTCAGCAACTAGCGGAGGATTCTTCTTGAAGCTGTTTGGATTGTTGACCGGAGTCTCTTCCTCCCCGAGGCAAGACCTAAGGGAGATATCTAACCCGTCTCCTCTTCCAACTCTTTCCTTCGGAGACTATATGAGTCGGCTCTTCTTTGGTGGAAGTAATAGTACGTATGCTTCTACTGACAGTAGTACAAGAGGCGCTGTCAGTGAAAATGAAACTACTCAAGTGGCATCATCTTGTTCACTCTCTTTCTTTGGCATCTGCATCGCAGGAAACGTCCCAGGAATGGAAAAGTAAATTACGCACTGAACTATGTCATCCTCCTTTTTCTCACAACTCCTCCAGTCACTCCGTCGTCTACGATTCCTGCGCCACCTAGCCGTCTTCTCTATCTCGCTATCCCTCTCCTTCGCCACCCATACCTATGCTGCTGTTACTACGACACTAACACCGGATCTGATCTAGCCAACGTCACCATCGCACCCGGGGCCACTGCGACCTCAACAAATGCCTTTACGTTCCAGACTGCTGCCGGCACAGATGTCATCACTGCCGTCACAATCAATGACTCCAACGCCTCAGCCACAAGTATGATAGAAATCACAAGTGACGATAGCTCTATTGTCTATGGTTCAACCACTAACCCAATCAGAGCTTCCACTGTCACTTGCGTTGCAGTCTCCTCCCCGCTCGGGGGAGCTAAGACATGTATGTACTCTTCTCCTTCTCGTTCTACTAACTACTACTTTAAGTTATTCACGAAGGATACGACAGGGAATTATTCAGTAGGGATCGCAGCTAACAGCGTTGCATTCATCATCGCTGCGCCTACAAATGGAGGAAAATATAGTATAGAAAGAGAGTCCCAGAACGGAGCGACGACTACAGTATCTGGTGGAATCGGCAATAAAAAAGGTGGTTATGGTGATACAGGTACTACAACAACCACTACTACTACTGTAGCGACGTCTACTCCTACTAAAGGTGGAGGAGGGGATTCAGGGGTCCTCTATTTTAAGAATAATTTGGCAACTTTTAAATCTATTAATACTTTACTTTCGGAGATGGTAGAAGTTCTATTTACCAATAGAACCTACCACACTTACGCTCTTGGAGATGAAGTAGCAGCACCTGAAAGAATCAACAGATGCGCAATCTTCAAAGTTCCATTCCTGGATAAGTTCTATGTTAAGTATGTTGATCTCAAGAAGGCATGTCAGCTGACGTACCCACCTACATCACGATAGACTTACCAGAATTATTTAGATTTTACCATACCTACCTACCGGCTACTAAATACCTATACCTACCAGCCGGGCTGGTAGGTATTTAAAAAACTCCGACCTTAAAAATGGCTGTGAACTTCTATATCCCCAGGTTATCGCTAGACTCCTTATTCTGTTCAATTCTGTTCAATACTGTTCAATTCTGTTCAATACCCGACCTTCAAAAAGGCTCATTTCTTAATATTTAATATTAAAAATTATCAAATACCTACCAGCCGGGCTGGTAGGTATTTGTGTTATACTATATATGTCAAAAATATATGTCAAAAAGAAAAATTGAACTATCAAATGACGAGTTCTACCATGTTTATAATCGTGGGAATAGCAAACAAATCATTTTCCTTGATCACTATGATAAAGTACGTTTTATTAAACTTTTATTTGCCATGAATCAGGAAGATAGGAAAAAGCTAGCTAATATGTCGCAGAATGATTTTTTCACCAAACCCTCAAATCAACTCGTTGCAATCGGTGCCTACGTTATTATGGATAATCATTTTCATATACTTCTAAAGCAACTAGAAGATGATGGCATTACAAAATTTATGCAAAAAATAGGGACTGCATACAGCCATTATTTTAATAAAAAATATAAGCGCACTGGTGCTCTTTTCGAAGGTAGATTTAAAGCAACTCATGCAAATGAAGATACATATTTAAAGTATTTATATTCCTATATACACTTAAATCCTGCAAAACTAATTAATAAGAACTGGAAAAAAGAAATACTCATGAAACAAAAACAAAATGAAATTTTGAGTTTTCTGAAAAATTATAAATTCTCAAGTTTCCAGGATTATAGTGGAGTCGAGAGACCTGAAGGGGGACTTCTTTCAAAATCGGACTTCCCTGCATATTTTAGAAACAGTAAGGAATTTCTAAAAAACATAGTTAATTGGTTAACTCTAACATAGAATACCTACCAGCCCGGCTGGTAGGTATTCTATGTTATCCTTACACACAGGCCTATTATTGCAAAGGTATATAAAATAGTGTAGAATATAATCCATTATGGTAGTACGAATGAGACATACACGGGCGCATACGGCTAATCGCCGCAGTCACCACGCTCTAAAAGCAGCTAATCTTGTGGAATGCAAAAACTGCAAAGCATTAAAAACTCCTCATCGCGTCTGTGACGCATGTGGCTTCTACAGAGGGAAAAAAGCCTTGACGGTCAAGGCTAAAGCCAAGACTGCATAGACTTCTCCCCGATTCTTGCTCCTTTATTTAAACAAATCAAAAACCTCGCTCTTTCCAAAAAACTATGAGTACCCGGCACATCGCTCGAACCCTTGCTCTCCAAACGCTTTTTGAGCTTGATATGAAAGGGGAATTAGGAGTCACACCTGAAGGAGCCCTTCCAATAATCGTTCGAAATACCGAAGAATTTGGTGAAGGTATCAAGGATATGACTTTTACAAAAGATATTGTTGGAAATGTTCTTTCTCGAAGAATCACCATAGACGATATCATTACTCGAGCAGCGCCTGACTGGCCACTCGAGAAAATCGGGGTAGTTGATAGAAATATTCTTCGAATTGGTCTTAGTGAGCTTCTTTTTGGTGACAGGGCACAAGTTCCTCCTAAGGTTGCCATTGATGAGGCTATTGAACTTGCAAAATCATTCGGTGGTGAGACTTCAGGAAGATTCGTCAACGGTGTCTTAGGTGCAATCTATAAGGAAATGGGCGAGCCTGAAAAAGCTCAGACAACGAAAACTAAGAAAGACCATCTCGAATCCGCTAAGCGTGAGCTCTTAGCTGGCGCTGTCGTCTACGCGCTCAGTGACAAGAAATGTTATATAGGTCTCGTTCATGATGTATTCGGCTACTGGACACTTCCTAAAGGGCACATTCAATTGGAAGAAAACATCGAGGAAGGAGTGGTTCGAGAACTCAAGAAAGAAATCGGTATCGCAGCTACAGTTGTGGATAAGTTAGGGGAAAATGAATATATTGCCAACAAGCCAGATCAAGGTAAGGTAGTGAAGCATGTGAGTTACTATCTCACGTCCACCGAGTACTCGCCACTTACCTTAGAGAAAAAAGGAGGCCTTGATGAAGCAAAGTGGTTCGAGAGTAAAGAAGTTCTCGGTCTCCGTATGTACGACGACATCAAGCCACTTATTGAAAAAGCTTTAGAGAAGATTAAAGAAATGAAATAAGTACGTGTTACGTGGCCCATGCTATGTAACTGTTATTCCCTAGAACCTATCACCTATAACTTCTCCGTATGACATTAGACGAATTCAAACAAAAAAATAACGTCACTTTTAAAAATCAATCACTTCTTGAACAAGCTTTTATACATCGAAGTTTTATTAATGAAAATCCTCGCACTGGACTTGTCCATAATGAACGTCTGGAATTCCTGGGGGACGCCGTACTGGAACTTGTTGTGACAGAGTATCTCTATGAAAAGTACCCTCATCAAAATGAAGGAGACATGACTGCGTATAGGTCAGCGCTCGTGAATGCAGTGACTTTGGGCAATCTAGCGTCAGACCTTGGTTTTAATGACATGATGAAGCTTTCAAAAGGTGAAGCTAAGGACGTGCACCGTGCACGTTCTTCTATACTGGCTGATGCGTACGAGGCGTTCGTGGGAGCACTCTATCTTGATCAAGGCTACAGAGCAGCCTCTTTGTTCATTAGCGCCACGCTTCTCGGTAAGACCGAAGAAATCATCAAGCAAGGACTCTATAAAGATGCAAAGAGTTTTGTTCAAGAAAAAGCACAAGAGCTCTACGGACTAACACCTGTGTATAAAGTCATAAGTGAAGAAGGTCCTGATCACGACAAGATTTTCTTGGTTGCTATTTATTTTGGTGATGATAAAATTGCAGAAGGTAAAGGTAAGAGTAAGCAAGAAGGGGAAACTGCTTCCGCTCGTGAAGCATTAGAAGTGAAGGGTTGGGTAGGGAAGTAGAGAGAGGTATATGAGATTAGACAGCGCTCTCGTTGTGCGTAAGCTTTGTGGGAGTAGGCAAGAGGCACAGGAGTTAATTGCGTTAGG
The DNA here is from genome assembly GCA_043784805.1 of Minisyncoccota bacterium. Classification (GTDB taxonomy): domain Bacteria; phylum Patescibacteriota; class Minisyncoccia; order Phycocordibacterales; family UBA5272; genus UBA11704. The sequence continues at coordinate 4,762 of JAYVXX010000065.1, forward strand.
TGTAGTACTCGTAGATGGTGTTGCTGTCACTAAACAAGTCAAAGATATCGGAGATAAAGTTTTATTGGAAGTCACTTCCCGTAGACCATATGTATCACGTGGTGGAGAGAAATTAGAGGGGGCACTTTTTGCTATCTACAAAAGTAGAGATGCTGTACGAGAGGCTTTACAAGGTAAAACTGCAGTAGATGTTGGTTCTTCAACTGGAGGCTTCACTGATTGTCTACTATCATATGGCGTGTCATCAGTCACAGCTGTTGATGTTGGAAGTTCACAACTCCATGCAAGGCTACGAATCGATCCAAGGGTACATCTTTTTGAAAATACTGATGTCAGGGATTTTAATGCTATGTTCACCTTTGATTATATTGTGGCAGATCTTTCATTTATTCCACTTGAAAAGGTACTCGAGAATATTACCTCACTCGGATCAAAGGGATCATGTTATTTTTTGCTAATAAAGCCGCAGTTTGAAGTTGGGAAAGGTAATACAAAAAAGGGAATAGTTAAAGACATGGTCCTCATCACTTCAATTTTAGAAAAGTATCAGCTCAGCGCTATCGCAAAAGGTCTTACAGATATAGAAGTATTTCCGTCTATAGTAACGGGTCGTGATGGGAATCAGGAGTATTTTTTATATGGAAAGCATGCATAAGTGGAAAAGAGTACTTTTCCACTTCTTTCACTTTACGTCGCGAATAAAAAAAGCCCCACTCTCAACTTCGATCATCAGATCTCAGCGCATATTGAATGAGGCGGTGTTCCAATCCAGAAGATAAGATAGTCTCTTGATCTGGGGGCCTCCAACCGGCGAAACACCTATATTTAAAGTAGCACGTACTCAGATAAAAGTAAATACTCCCAATTTTAATGTTTGCATAAATTTTGTATATTCTACTAGAAATAGAAACTACCTCGCATTGCTACGAGGTAGTTTCTATTTCTAGTTCCTACGAATAGGTATTAGAACGCGCGACGTGGACGGTCCTCACGAGGAGCAAGTGGACGTGCTACATTAACTGTAAGACGTCGTCCCTGGAACTCCTGGTCGTGGAACATAGCGATTGCTTTTTCCGCTTCCTCATCTGATGACATTTCAACGAAGCCGAAGCCCTTTGAACGGTTAGTCATCTTGTCGATAATAATTTGTGCTGAAACGACTGTTCCAGCTGGGGCGAAGTGTGCCTTAAGATCGTCATTTGTTGAAGAGTAAGGAATGCCACCCACGTAAAGTTTTGAATTCATTGATGTTTAGAAACTAATTGTTAACAATAAGCCCTATCGCACAGTCATACAAGTGTAGAAACTAAGTAAAACGTGGAGTTGCTTATATGGGAACCATTCTACCACATAATACAAAAAAAGTCCACTACTTTTTTGGATAAGGCAAGGCATTCTTGGGGGTAAGCAAATAAAGCTTATCTAGCATGGATTTTTCATATCCCTTTGAAGATTATTTCTATAACTTTCCCAAATCGAGCGTCTGTGTTACCCCAATCTCTTTCACGAATTCATGGACATGAGAAACGATAATCATCGGCCCTTCATACTTCTTTAATGCTTCAGCAATCACTGGAAGATGTCGGAAGTTGATGTGGTTGGTTGGTTCATCAAGAATAAGGAGTCCTGGTTGTAACAGTCGCAAGTAGGCGAACATGAGAAGCCCTTTCTGTCCTTCAGAGAGAAGACCAATCTTAGAAGCTAGTTGTTCTGCCCCCAAGAGCATGCTTGCAGCAGTCTTCCTAAGAAGCTGATCGTCAAGTCGCTTCAATATCTTAGCTAGTTCCTGGTACGCACTCTTGTCGAAATCAAGCGTAGAAAAATCTTGACGATAGTATCCTACAACAATACCATTTTGTATGGACACACCTTTCTCATTTCGTTTCGCTATCTTTTCTAAGAGTGTCGTCTTACCAATTCCGTTAGGTCCAATAATATGGAGCTTGTCACCTTTACGGAGTTCAATAGCAACCTTTCGTTTGACAGGCTTACCGTCGTGTAAGACTTCAACTGACTCAAATGACACAATAACACTACCAATATCTTCTTGAGTATTTATGGTAAATGGTCTAATAGTCTTGTCATCTTTCCTGACTTCAACCTTACTGTCTTCTAGTTCTTCCACTTCGTCCCGTAGCTTCGCTGCAAGCTTACGCATCTTGCCTCCCTTAAGGGCGAAGAAGTTGACCTTGTCCTTGTTATTCTGGATCTCCTTCTCAA
>JAYVXX010000066.1:0-6951 GCA_043784805.1 Minisyncoccota bacterium
TCTATTTTTTTAAACATAGTTGTATCTTTTATGTAAATTAGCTAAGTGGTATATGGTTATACTAGCAGATTTAGCAACCCAAAAAGGCCTTTAGCTCAGATGATGCAACACAGGTGACAGTAGAAGCCCCTAGAGTTGCTCCAGCGATGTAGTTGGTGCCTTCTACAGGAGTATCAGCAATTGGAGCAGTAGAACGAAGGACTAAAGTGTCTTGGGTGTCTGTTGTTGTAGCTGAAGTGTACGAGACGACTATTTGTTCTTGGTTGTTCTTGCTAGCGGAGACTGAAGTTGGAGTATCTGGAGAGAAGTTATCGATAGTAAGAAGAGTGGTGGTCGATGTAGTGGCATCCGCTCCAGCTTGGATGGCATTGGTCCCTATCCAACTCGAGATGTAGGAAGTGAGATAGTACATAGCTCCTGGAACAGCTGGCATGTTGACTGCTGACTTAGGAGTGACACGTACTTTGTACTGAGTGATACCGGTGGTAGCGGTAAGCGTGTTGTTGTTAAGTGTGATAGCTGGGGTGTCTGTGATTGGGTTGGTGGTAGAGCCGTAGACAGTAGAACCAGTGTTGTTGGTGATTTCAACAAGAGAGAGTGCCTGGGCTGTACCAGTAGCGAAGGTAACCGTAGCTGAGGTGATGATATCGGTACTAGAGCTTGTTTGGAAAGTGAAAGCATCGGATGTAGTAGCAGAAGCTCCTGGTGCGAGTGTTCCTCCTGTTTGATCTGTACCACCACCGAGAGTGACAGTCTTATTACCAGGTGAAGTTGGGAGACCAATTGGAACTACTCCTGTGGACCAGTTGCCACTGGTATCTTGTGTGTAGATCTTGAAATAGTAGGTGGAGCTTGCAGTAAGTCCTGTTGAAGTACAGGTGTAGGTGGTAGAGGCAGCTATTGCTGTGGAACAGACGACTGCACCAGTCCCTACTAGAGTTCCTGTAGCGTAGGATGTTCCTTCTGTTGGGGCGGTAGAGACTGGGCTACTTGTTGATTGGACTACGATGATTTTAGAGAGGTCGGTGATGGATGGGGAGTAGGAGGAGATGGTGATGGAGGTGGCGGTGGCGGTGAAAGTTGGGCCGCGGGAGGTCATGACGCGGTTGCCGGTGCCTGAGGTTGCTACTGCAACAAAAGTGCTAGTTCCGTAGATAATACCAGACCAATTAATATCAGCTGCACTTGTTTGGCTTGTCCAGGTGATTCCATCAGGGGATGTCATAACTCGGTCTCCAGCACCAAAATTTGCCACTGACACAAAAAGACCATTACCGTAGGAAACAGCAGGCCAACCATTACTTATAGGATAGGTGCGAGCAGTCCATGTTATACCATCACTGGAAGTAATAAGACGATAATTTCCTCCAGATAATGAAGTGGCCACGAAGAGCCCATTTCCATAGGTGACCGCCAACCATCCACTGTTAAACGGAGTGGTGCGAGCTGTCCAATTGATCCCGTCCGGTGAGGTCATAACTTCATTGGTACCATCATAGGATACTGCTACGAAAAGGCCGTTGCCGTAGGTGACAGACCTCCAATTGTTAGAAGATGCACCTATGCGCATAGTCCAACTAACACCATCAGGAGAGGTCATGACATTTGCAGTTGTACCTACATATGCAGATACCGCAACAAAGAGACCATTACCGTAGGTAACGGACTCCCAGGTATTATCCGCAGCGCTGGTTCGAGAAGTCCAGGTGATGCCGTCGAATGAGGTCATAACACGATTGCCGGTGCCACCTTGTGAAACCGCTACAAAGGTGCTACTTCCATAGGTAACTGAGTACCATTGATTTGGTGCTGCTGCTGTACGAGGTGTCCAAGTGATGCCATCTAATGAAGACATGACAGTGCCGTCTAATGATATTGCCACAAAGGTACTACTACCATAGGCAATAGACTCCCACTGATTATCCGCCGCACTCACCCTACTCCTCCACTTCACCCCAAACTCATCCACGTTATCTGGCGCGGTATTGTCGATGGTAAGGATAGTGGTAGTAGCGGTGGTGGTTGCATCTGATCCTGCCTGCTGGGCTCCACCCCCTACCCATGATGAGATGTAGGACGTGAGGTAGTAAGTGGTACTTGTAGCTGGCATGTTCGGGTTGGTCTTCGGTGTTATACGAATCTTGTATTGGGTGATACCGCTTGTTGCTGTGAGTGTGTTTATCGTAAGAGGAATACTAAAGGTATCAGATGTCGGGTTCGTGGTGGAACCATAGACTGTGGTACCCGTGTTGTTAGTGATTTCAACAAGAGAAGTACTGGTAGCTGTTGTGGTGGCTGTTGTCACTGTGACAGAGGAGATGACATCAGATCCGTTTGATGTCTGGAAAGTGAAGGTGTCTGAGGTGGTGGCAGTAGAGCCTGGTGCTATGGTACCTCCTGCGAGATCTACTCCCACACCTAAGGTTACTGTGGTTGTTCCTGGGGAGATTGGATTACCAATCGGTTCTACTCCTGTAGACCAGTTGCCTGATGTATCTTGAGTGTAGAAGCGGAAGTAATATGGAGTACCATTAGTGAGCCCACTTGAAGTACAGGTGTAGGTTGTAGAGGCTGCTACTGTTGTAGAACATATTGCTGCTGCTGTGCCTATGAGAGTTCCTGTAGCGTAGGACGTTCCTTCTGTCGGAGCTGTGGTAATGGCTGTACTAGTTGATTGGAGGACGAGAACTTTAGAGAGGTCGGTGATGGAGGGAGTGTAGGCGGTGAGGGTGATTTGGGAGCCGGTTGCAGTGTAGGTTGGGCCGGAGGAAGTCATTATTTTGATATTTTGACCAGATCCTTCTACTGCTACAAGAGTACTACTACCATAGGTAACAGATTTCCAGCCTGAATAGGAACCTGGATCATACTTTGTCCAAGTGACTCCATCATCTGATACTGCTACATTACCATAATCAGAAACGATAACAAATTTTCCATTTCCAAAAGTAACTGATTTCCAATCACCGCTAGTACCAACAGATACCCAAGTAATTCCATCCAACGAAGTAATAATACCGTTCCTAGCTGAATATGGATATGTTGAAATGGCAACAAAACGTCCATTACCGAAGGCAACAGAATATAGTGATTCAGCACCAGCGGAACTTAATTGAAGAGTCCAAGTGATACCGTCGGGTGAAGTTGCAATGGTATAGGTGTTATTAGGACTAGCGCCACTTGAAACTGCGACAAATTCTCCATTACCATATGTCACCGAAGTCCATGTGTTGCTTCCTGAAGGAGGAGTACGTGCAGTCCAAGTGACCCCCTCTGGTGAGGTCATAATATTACCATTAAGTGCAACTGCCACGAAGAGACCATTTCCATATGTGACAGACTGCCAATCCCAATTGGAAGCCGCTGTTCTACTTGTCCAAGTAATACCGTCCGGAGAGGTCATTATTCTATTTGAAATAGTTCCTGCAGATGTATCTGACACAGCAACAAATGTGCTACTCCCATATGTCACTCCAAGCCAGGCGTTATCCGCTGAACCTGTACGATTGGTCCATGTAATGCCGTCAGTTGAAGTGATTACATTATTCGATGTTCCAGAGCAAAAAGTTCCGCAACCCACAGCAACGAATGTACTACTACCATAGACAACTGATCTCCAATTATTAGCTGATGGAGCAACTCTACTCCTCCACTTCACCCCAAACTGATCGACATTCTCGTTATAGTTATCAATAGTAAGCGTCGTCGACGCTAAGTCAGTTCCAATCTTGTTCCCGATATTAGTCCCAGTCCAATCGGAGATTGTGGAGGTGAGACTATACGTTCTACCAAGTGAAGGAGCTGGCATGTTGATGTGAGTCTTTGGAGTGATACGGATCTTGTAGGTGGTCTGAGTGGTGGTGACGGTGAGACCTGTAAGAGGGATAGTGAAGGTGTCAGTGCTTGGAGAAGAAGTTGAGCCGTAGACTGCAACGCCTGCATTGTCAGTAATTTCGATAAGTGCTGTCCCACTAGCAGTGCCAGAAGTGAGAGATACAACAACGGATTGGAGGACATCTGTCCCCTGGTCTGTTTGGAGGGTAAAGGTATCAGTGGTCGTCGCAGAAGCTCCTGGAGCGAGAGAGATAGTGGTAGAAGCATCAGCTCCTGTGGTGATGGTGATGGCGCGGCCTGGGGTGGAAGAAGCATTTGTAGTAAGAGCGGAATAGTTTCCTCGAGTATCTTTTGTAAATATTTTGAAAAAGTATGGAGTACCGTTAAAGGTGTTATAGGTAGCATTACAGGTGTAGGTTGTAGAAGTAGCTACAGGGAATGCACAGGTAACGTCACTTGTACCAAAACGTGTACCTGTGGCGTAGGTAACTCCTTCTACTGGAGTATCCCCAGTCGAGTTAGTACTTTGAAGCACCAGGATACTTGAGAGGTCGGAGTCAGATGGAGTGGTGAAGGTGAGTGCGACTTTGTTGTTACTTCCAGCTTGGGTGAAGGAAGGGGAGGTTATGATTCCATTGTTTGAAGACACTGCAACAAAGAGACCATTAGCGTATTTGACAGAGTACCAATTGTTCGGGATTGGACTTGAAGAAGTTGTCCACGTAATTCCGTTGGTTGATTTCATAATAGTACCCTCTAGTGATACCGCCACAAAAAGGCCATTGCCGTAGGTTACTGATTGCCAACTATTATCCGCAGCGCTTGTACGACTCGTCCAAGTTATACCATCAGGAGAAGTCATGACACGGTTGCCGGTGCCTGAGTCCGAGACTGCAACAAAAAGACCGTTACCATACATTACTGAACGCCAACCATTATCCGCAGCACTGCTACGTATCGTCCAGGTGATGCCGTCGGGGGAGGTCATGACACGGTTGCCGGTTCCTGAGAAAGCTACCGCTACAAAGAGACCGTTGCCGTAGGTGACGGAGTACCAACTGTTATCGGCAGGGGCAGCGCGTAGGGTCCAGTTAATACCATCAGGTGATGTCATGACATGATTATTAGTGCAACAGCTGAGGGAAAGAGCGACAAAAAGACCATTACCATATGTGACGGAGGTCCATTGATAATCAATAGGACTTGTACGAATTGTCCAATTAATACCGTCGGGGGAGGTCATAACTGAATTGATTCCGCTTGTATCAGCACAAGTTCCACCACAAGCCACCGCCACAAAGAGTCCATTACCGTAGGTGACGGAGTTCCAAGTTTTACTTGTTGTACTTGTACGAGTGGTCCAGGTGATACCATCGGGGGAGGTCATGACATCGTTACTTACAAAGTTCGATGATACAGCTACAAAAAGGCCGTTACCGTAGGTGACGGAGCCCAAGCCACTAATTATCACAGACGAACTCGTGGTCCATGTTGTTCCTGCTGGAGTGACACCCGTAACAAAGTTATCAATTGTCGCAGTCGTCGTCGCAGCATCCTCCCCTTCTACAACTCCGGAAGAAGATGTGATGGAGGTGACTTTGGCTTTGATGGCGTAATTATCTCCAGAAGCTGGTAGAGGCATATTGAGATGTGTCTTTGGAGTGATGCGGATGCGGTATTGGGTAGTCGTTGTCGATACTGCTATAGATACTGGGATGGATACTTGATCACTTGTCGGATTAGATACAGATCCATAGCTTGTGACTCCCGTGTCGTCTGTCACCTCGACAAGCGATACTCCGTTATAGCTTGAAGTATTATTATAAAAAGTTCCGGAGTTGGAGGTGATGACACAAGTACCTATGGTCACACAACTACCCCCATTATTTGTTACTCCTACAAATGTACCTTTTCCGTATGCGAGTGATGATATTTGGTTACTGGTTGGTGTTGTAGTTGTCGACCAGCTAATCCCGTCAGATGACATCATTATATCAGCAGTACGGCCAACTGAAAAAAGACCGTTCAAGTATGCAATAGACCCTGCAACCCCAAGTGAAGGAATCGTACGGCCGGTCCAAGTAATTCCATCAGGGGAAGTCATTACAACTGCGGCACTACCCTCCCCTTCGACCGCGACGAACAGGCCGTTACCGTAGGTTACTGCTTGCCACCAGTTATTTGAAGAAGCAGTACGGGGGGTCCAGGTGATGCCGTCCGGTGAGGTCATGACACGGTTTGCTATTGTGCCTACGCCTTCATCTGAAACAGCAACAAAGAGACCATTACCGTATGTAACTGACCGCCAATTATTTGCAGCAGCTCCAGTGCTTGTTGCCCATGTTATCCCATCTGTTGATCTCATTACATCATCAGAAGTAGTGCCTCCTATTGCCACTGCAACAAAAGTACCCGCACCATAGGTTATAGAATTCCAAGTACTATTTGCAGGTGAAATACGAGAAGTCCAGTTGATGCCGTCTGGTGAAGTCATGACACGGTTGCCGGTACCAGATGATGACACTGCCACAAAGAGTCCATTGCCGTAGGTGACACCAAACCAGTTATTTGCGGCTGCTGCAGTTCTTGAAGTCCATGTTATCCCATCTGGAGATGTCATGACACCATATGCACTATTCTGCGCCACAGCGACAAAGAGGCTATTGCCGTAGGTGACGGAAGTCCAACCAGCAAGTTCAGCTGCCGTTCTAGTTACCCACGCCCCGCCGTTATTCTTTCCAAGTGGAGTAGCAAGGTCGGTACCGGAGGAGGATGTCATGACACGGTTGCCGGTGCCAGTGTATGATACCGCAAGAAAGAGGCCGTTACCATAGACAATAGAAACTGAAAGATTATTTGTTGGAGTTACTTGAGTTTTCCAGATATTTCCATCGGATGAGGTCATAATTTCATGCCCCCCAAATCCTGATGCCGATACCGCTACAAAGAGGCCGTTACCATAGGTGACTCCGTACCAACTACTGCCCGAAGTACTTATACTACTTGTCCATGTAACACCATCAGAAGATTTCATTGCCTTTATTGCTCCATCACCTGATACCGCTACAAAGAGGCCATTACCGTAGGTGACTCCATACCATTGATTATCTGCGGCAC
>JAYVXX010000067.1:0-2061 GCA_043784805.1 Minisyncoccota bacterium
TAACCAGTGCCATTTTCTGTGCCCCAAGTCGAAAAACGACCATATATTGAACGTGCCATAAGAAGGGGTTCCTATCTCCGCCGGCGCAAAAGCCGATGGGGGTAACTTTTTCTGGCGCTAATCAAGGAACCTCAACAGATTTTTCCACCAAAATAGAAAGGCGTCCACATAGTCAACAATAGTCAACAATAGTCAACAATAGCTTAACCATGTAGTACCAGTAGCTTAATCATGTAGTACCAGTAGTAGTCATATAAGTAGTATCAGTATGATAACAGCTAGTGTACCATTGTTAACCAGTGTAGTACCTATGCTAGATCAGTAAGTACAACATGATAACATACACTACGTATACAATTGCCTACAATGGTCTACCATTCCTTACGATACGTATACAATCATATACAATCTCTTACATCTCTTACAATATGTATACCTAACCTAATCTACTTATTCTTATTCCCATTGTTACGATATCGTTACGACATGTATACCATTATATATAGGGAGTAACTTTATCCTTCCCTCCTTAGTGCAACCCTTTTATCACGCAACTCTTTTCTAAGTTACAAGGGGTAAGATGAACTTTATTATTCATACTTACCCCCTAATTCTTATCTTCCTTTAGCGTCCTTTAATATTAAACCATCGTTCTTTCTTAGGAGGACCTGTCTTAGTAAAGGAGACAGCGTTGTTCATGAACTTCTTTAACTGTTCATCCAACCTTTTCTCCTTCTCCCTATCTATCCCCTTGTCAGCGTCCTGTCCAACCTTCTCTGCCCAATAGGCACAGGCAATGGCAAGAGCATCCAACCTATCGTCATGCTTGAGAGCACCACGAGCCTTGGTAATCCTACTCAATTGATACACCAGTGTCTTGGTGAACTTGTTGTCAGCATCGTAAGCCTGTGCTGACCTGTAATCCTCCGTTATAACTTCTGGATCAATGATCAACCTATGCTTACTAAACAGAGGCTCAAGAGTATCAATGATACGTTGTTCCTTCTGTGTGTTGTGCTTAACCTCCTCCACCATACAAGGGTGTACCTTGGCTAGGATAGGCTTGAACAACTGAGTGTACATACCATCACCAAAGTTAGCTTCAATGATCACATGATTGACCTTCTCCTTGTGAGCAATGTCTGCAAGTGTAGCAAGGGTAAGGTCATCGTAACCACCTTGTAAACCTCCACAGCGCCTCACGTACAGGTATCCATTCAATATCTTGACCACTGCATAGCCTGTTTCATCCTTACCCCGTCCAGCAGGGTCTATGGCCATCACAGAGCCTGTATAATCCTTGAACTCTTGTGAATGTCCTGCACACTGGTAGAACCTGTCACCAGCCATAGCAAGGTTAGGCAATGTCTTAACTTCCAGATCACTGTGAGGCATCCAGTTAATCTTCATAGGAGCGTTCTCAGTGCTCACACTCATAACAATGAGGTCACGTACCTTGAGAGGGTAACGTTCCGTGTCAGAGAGCTTCGTAGACAGCATAAACTGCAAAGCATAGCCAGCCTTACCATACTCTGCTTCACGCGCAGCTAGATCAACCACGCCAAACCTCTGAGGATCAACAGGGCGGCCCGCTGGTAGGCTTGTAGCCATCTGCCGGACCACTGGGGCCAGATTTAATCCATACTGCTCCATAAGCTCCCTAGAGGGTATCTGAGCAGGCCATACTCTTGTCTCAAAAGTAGCAGGGAGCTTGTTATAGATACTATCCTCAGTCTGAGGAGTACCAAGGTAGATAACCTTAGCATGGTCCAGAGGCTTGATGATTGCAGAGAACTCTTTAGTACGGTCTAACAACTTCTCACGCATGTCAGCAGTGGCAGCATTGTTTAACACTTCCACGTCATCTGCAATGATGATGTCAGCACGAGAGCCTGTTAGCTGACCTGTGATACCTACTGAACGTACTGAGCAACTCTGGTCAGCAGTGGCAGGGCCTACATCAAACTCTATACGAGACTGACGCTGGTTATCCCTTGGCTTCAAGTGAGCAAGGATAACCATTTCCTGAATGAGACGCAGTGTGAACGTTGTGAACGCATC
>JAYVXX010000068.1:0-6940 GCA_043784805.1 Minisyncoccota bacterium
ACGTTCTTTCATAGATTTGTTTGTTTTGTTAGTTTTCTGGCTTTTAAAGTGTAGCAGAAATTTCTAAGAAGGTTCTCTCATGGATGGGGTTCAGTTCACTTCATAATCCTCATACCTATTATTTTTCTCTTCCAAGTACTTCTTGAATACCGCTAGGTGCGTCGGGCAATTGAAGTGCGCTGGATAGTCATCTTCTCGAATTGTACTCATCTGCTTTTCCAAAACATTCAATGTTTCTTCTTCTGTTAGCCATTCAATAGTACACGCAAGTTCTCCCCTATCTTTCGTAGTAGGCGTGCCCTTCTCGCCAATGACTCGACCTACGAAAAAGTGCACATCATACTTGGTCCTATTCTTGGCACGGAAGTGGCACGCGTTCGCAAGCGGATAGAGCACTTCGACATCACAGCCAATCTCCTCCTTACACTCCCGCACAAATGCTTCTGGAAATGTCTCTCCCTTTCCTTCAATTCCCTCAGGACCTACGGCATCCACTCCTCCACCTGGGAACAAGCTATGCTCACCGTTTGAAAGTAGTGCTACCCTGCCCTCACTATCAAACACAATTCCTTTCGCAGTCGGACGCACGGTATACTCCTCTGGTTCAACAGCAGGATTCTCAAAAACATCCGCATCCTTGATTATTAAGAAGTAGTCCATCTTTTTTATTTTACCCTGAAAGGAACAATTTCGTCTCTTATTTTTGAAGATACTAAATCACTATCATCCATATTTTTTAGTTCGCTCATACTTTTAATGCGTTTATAAATACTAATTTTTATTTTATCATTATCAACAAATTCTATATTTGCTGAAGCTTGACCATAATCACCATAAAATCCTGCAAACAAACTCTCGTTTTCGGATGGTTTATATATCTCATATCTTGTACCTGTATCTAAATTATCAACATATAATGCACTAGCATCTAGTACGTTTGCAAAGTCAGGGTTTTCAATATAATATGGTTTTGTTTTTTCAATCGGAACCTGAGGACAACTAGACAAAGATGTTGAGTAATACAATAAACTCTTTTTATCCAAATAAGCAAGCCTTGAACAGCCATCTTTTTCACTTGGGGGTGTAAAATATATTCTTGATTGATTTTCATAATTAATCAAAGGTTTAACACTAAAAAAACCTGTATTATCAGTTGAAAAATCTTCCACCACCGATTTACTTTCTGGCTTTGTAGCTTTCCATTTTTCTCCTTCTTGTTGTGTCCATCCAGTTAAAAAACTTACACCAAAAGCCTCAGAAGGTGAGACATGAACTGTAGTCGTCCCTACAACTTTGTTTTTATTATAATACACCAATGCATCGTTTGTATTATAATAAGGCTCAGTATAAAAGCCTAGTGTATCGTCCACAAGATAGGTAACTCCATCTTGTGTAATAAAATACACAGGTTTAGACCCTAGTATGTCTTGTTCTAACTTATGACCAATTACCCTACTCCAACCTTTATATTTTCCACTTTCGACAACTCCATCTTTCTGATACCAGAGAGTTTTTTTATTGTTCTCATACTCAGACCTTTCATCATTACTGAGGAGAAAAAGCCCGTACTGACTGTCCGGTTTTGCAGGACAGAGAACTTTGTCATTACACTCTTGTATTAATGAGGATGATTTCATTTCAGTTTTTACTGAATTTGTGGCTGAATCAAACGTAAGTGTAGACAAAATCTGATCTGCTTCACCAATGATCTGGGGATTATAATTGTTTTCATCAACAATGCGAGGTAAATAGTAAGCAATATCATAATAGTTGTTACCATGCTTAAAATTAGAAACATGAGCATCAGCATGGGCATCTTCAGATTCTTTATTTATTACATCGTAAACAAAAACTGAGAACATGTAGCCGCCATTAGCGTTACGTTTAAGGCTTTTGGTACGATAAACCTTTTGATTATCTATTGTTCCTATGAATGTTGCCAATTTTGGATCTATGGTTCTATAATTTTTTACACTTTTATCTGCGTATGTTCCAAACTGGATACCTAATTCAATATATTCTGCTTTCGAACTATCTCCTTTTTCAAGAAACAAAATCTGTTGATCCTGATCTTTCACTATGGTCCAGTCATTTGGGTACTTAAGTGTAAGACCTTGAGAATTTTTATAAGGGTATGTCTTCCAAGTTGATGTATCGACTTTAATCACTTCTGAGGAAGTAGCGACAATAGTACTCGAACTTGAAACCACCACAGCTTGGTCCACATTTGAAATTGGGGAAACTATTGGTGCATGTGCCACTTGATGCCCAAATAACCCAGAGAAGAAAGCCGCAATTCCGGTGAAGAATGAAGCGATGAAGTTCATAGGAAAAGTATATCATGGGGAGTGGCCTACGAAGGTCTTGCCTTTGTTTTCTTCATTTGTTTTACGAAGGCAAGACCTTCCTATGTTCTAGTAATTATCCTCCAAAAATGCACTCAACTTCTCAAGTGCTAGTCGTCTCATCGAAGATTCTCTAGCTTCTGCTTCATCCATAGCTGCCCATGTCTTCTTATACCCATCTGGGATAAAGATCGGGTCAAAGCCAAAGCCAAGTTTTCCTCTAGGGCCATCCACCACTATCCCCTTCCGAGTGCCTTTGAAGAGATACACTTCCTCTCCATCACAGAGTCCGAAACAAACTTCCGCTGTAGCTGTCCTGTCATCATACTTATCGAGCAATCTGCAGATACCCTCATTCTTAATCGATTGTAGGAACCACTTAATAAGCGGACCAGGAAGCGCACCGAGTGCGCGCAAGGTGAAGGACACATCCTCGACAAGCACAGGAGAACCGACAACAGCATACGCCCGCCTCGCCTTATCTCTCACAATCTCCTCAAGATCAAGCGATTGTATCTCCGGCAAATCAAGCTTCATATGATCAACTGGAAAGTGAAAGTGCTCACTCAACTGCTTGGCTTTCATCTCATTACCGGTTATAAAAGTGAGTTTGTTCATTTGAAAATTATACCATTAGCCATTGAGTTAGATTTGTATATGTTTGTATATGAGTACAAGTAGTTCAAAAAATGCTTTAGCTACGAGGCACGGGAAGGCGAGTGAGGAGACGTACGAGTAGTACGTTGACGAGCGAGCAGGGACCCATAACAAAGTAGATGAAGTATTTTTTGGACTACTTCTCCCCTGGCTTCATCATCTGAAGGAATGTGTCATGCGAGATGTGGACTTTACCCTCACGCTCCATTCTATCCTTCCCTTTCTTCTGCTTCTCGCGAAGCTTCATCTTTCGTGTAATATCTCCACCATACATGTACCCTGTAACGTCCTTCTTCATTGGGGCAATTGAACGTGATGCTACGATTCTCCCCCGAACATAGGCTTGTATCTTCACGCGGAACATTTCAGTTGGAAGGATTTTTTCAAGCTTCTCCACCACTTCCTCTGACTCTTCACGGGCTCTATACTCTGGAATCACACGAGAGAATGCCGTCACACGTTCTTCAGCAACATACACGTCCAGTCTAGTTACATCCGCTGGTCGCATCTCAAGCGGTTCATAGACGATGGATGCATACCCACTTGAAGCTGACTTAACTTCATTGAAAAAGTTCCGCATCAGTTCACGAAGTGGCATTGCGAGCTTAATTCGAACTCTATCATGCCCCCAGTCGGCCAGATCTGCCACGGTAGCCTCATGTGGTGGGAATAGTTGCATAAGTGGGCTCACATAATCGTGTGGTGTGATGATGGTCAATAATATCCATGGCTCCATAACGGATACATACTGACCATGATCCGGAAAATGTATCGGGGTATATACCATCTCCTTCTCACCGTTCTTCAGGGTCACTTCATAAGTGATAGACGGTGTTGTGACAACAAGTTCCTGATCAAACTCACGACGCAATCGTTCAGTCACGATTTCCAAATGGAGCATGCCAAGAAAGCCACAACGAAAACCTCGACCAAGCGCGCCAGATGATTCTTCTTCAAAGGTAAGCGATGAGTCAGAAAGTTTAAGCTTCGATAGTGAACTACGTAAATCATCGAACTCATCCTGTGATTCTGGATAGATAGAAGCAAATACTATTGGTACTGGTTCCGCATACCCTGGAAATGCTGCAAGTGGTCGGTTCGCTGTAGTTACTGTATCTCCCACACGAGCGATACCTGGCTCTTTGATACCAGTGACGATATAACCGATCTCTCCAGCTCCGATAACTTTCCCTTCTTTCTTTGCTGGAGAAAATGTTCCCACTTCACGGATGATAAATTTATGATTAGATTGTTTAAATAAAAGTGTATCTCCTGCTTTCACACTTCCGTCGAGCACTCGTACATAGAGGATGACTCCCATGTGATTGCTATATTCGAAGTCAAAGATAAGGGCACGGGATTGATTAAACATTGCATCGCCAAATTCACTCTTTGGTGCGGGCACTCGCTCTATGATTTCTCCAATGAGTTCCTCAACGCCTTCGCCTGTCTTCCCGGATACTGCCAAGATATCTTTTCCTTCACAGCCAAGAAGCTCCATAATCTCTTCCTTCACATCATCAACTCGCGCAAGCGGGCTGTCGATTTTAGTGACAACTGGAATAATTGTGAGGTGAGAATTCTTGGCCATCTCAAGTGTCGTGAGTGTCTGTGCCTGAATGCCCTGAGTAGAGTCTACAAGGAGAAGTGTACCTTCAACTGCTTGAAGGGCTCGTGATACTTCGTAGGAGAAGTCGATGTGTCCTGGAGTATCAATCAAATTGAGTACAATTTGATCCGCGGAACTTGGCAGAACAAACGCTGAAGAACGCGCAAGGGACCCGTCCGCAACTTTCTGCGTTTGTTCCGCAACCTTCCGCGTCCACGTCATTCGGACAGGTGTCATCTTAATGGTGATGCCCCGCTCCCGCTCAAGTTCCATTGAATCGAGGACCTGCTCCTTCATATGACGCTTGTCTACGGTTGAAGTCACTTCCAAAAGCCGATCCGCTAAGGTCGACTTTCCATGGTCAATATGGGCGATTATTGAGAAGTTCCTGATTTCCATAACGTCTTCCCATACTACACGAAAATGGGTTTATTATAAAGCTATATGTTACACTTTAGATACTACTTACAATCGTAAGATTTATGCTCAAACAAATCAAAGAAAGCCCACTTCTGACATTCAGCATATTATTGTATATCGTATCGCTCATCGTTCCAGCAACATTAAACTCACAAGGAGAAGGCATGTCGGGTTTCGGACTTCTGTTTAGCGGGGCTCTCGGCCTCTTATACATAAGCGGTATAAGTTCAGCAATTAACGTAACACAGTTTTTTGGTTTTCTTTTTTCATATTTGCTTCCCTGGTTTGCGAATGTATTTTTCATCATTGGGTTATCTGCCATCCTTTGGAAGAAATTCACCGTGAGTCTAGTACTCTCTGTATTATCGACCCTTGTTTCAATCCGAGTATTCTTTACGGGAGTACCTACAACACTTATGCAAAGTGGAACATTTGATCCTAGTTTGAGTCCGCCGAATTTTGGTTTTTATTTGTGGTTTGGGTCATTTATTCTCTTAGCTATTTACTCCCTGAGGCAATCTCTCTTGCAAGAAAAGAAAGTTTAGACCAACTTCTTCCTTCCGTATAAAAGTGATATCACGACAAAGTTCGAAATCGCCATGGCTATAATGCCATAGACGAGGCTGATATTCCCAAGAGGTTGTGTCGCGTAGCAGGCGAAAACTGCGACCAAGGTAGAGATGATATTGGCATAGAGTACGCTCTTGGTGTCTTTCGCAGAATAGAGGCTTATGGTGAAGTATCCAATCATCATCTGAAGTGGGAGCGCTATCAAAAATCCAACTAAGAAATACGAAATGAGTCCATTAGCTGAGGTTGTCCCGTAGAGTAATCGTATAACAAGTTCTTGGAAGAAATACAGGACGATAGATGCAAAGAATCCTATAGCACCGAGGAGAAGGACATACATCTTCACGAAGTGTTTATATTCGGTGATACGGTTCTCAATGAACTGCTTAGAGAGAACAGGTAGACTTGCAGTGGTAATACTCTGCTGAATAATCTGTTGGACTGCATCAGTGATACGCTGTGCAAAAAGATAGCTTGAGAGCACTCCGGGACCAAGGGTAGTGGCAAATGCGGTGAAGAATATGACACGTAACTGGGTGAGTATATTGACCCCTGACCGAGGAAGGGCAAGATGAAAAAGTTCTTTGATATGCTTCAGGGAAAAGTATGGCAGCACTTCAAGCATGTGTGCGTGACGAAGCGACCACATTTGGATAAGGAATGACAATACTGCTCCTACAAGAACTCCGTAGATGAGACCATAGATTCCGTATATTGGATACAACTTCACAATACCAAAAATAATTCCAAGAGAGTATCCCAGTGGAGCGATGCCATAGAGCACGAAATGATTTTTGAGTTGTGCGAAACATGAGATGAGAGACGTGATTCCAAGCAGAATCGGCTGAAACATCATGGTGCGTGTCACATTGATGAATATCCCTACCTGCTCTTCCGTGAATCCAGGAACGATGAGGCGTGCATAGAGCGGTATCGTTATGACAATGAATAATGCAATCAGTGATGCCGCGGCACCAAAAAAGAGTGATATGGATGAGAGTTTATGCCGCGAATCTATCATATGCCCTGCCTTATCCTCAACAGTTAGAAATGGGACCACCGTTCCTGCAGTAACGAAGGCGAGTGACATCGCGTAGAGGAAATCGGGAAGGCGGAACGATGCATTATAGATGTCCAGTATAGGTCCAACCCCAACATGGGTAGCAAGTAACCTGTCGCGCACGATACCTAAAAGTACCGAGAGTATAGAAAAAATTGCCAGTAGCATGGAATTCTTGAGGATCATAGTCCTTTAATACTAACATACAGTGTCACAACGAAAGAACGACACCTTACGGCGCCGTTCTTCCATCTTTGTTCTACCTATAAGCCGAATTCT
>JAYVXX010000069.1:0-6932 GCA_043784805.1 Minisyncoccota bacterium
ATCTGTGCCCGTGATGATTGAGGATGCTATCGCATGTACACGATTCATGTCTATGAGAATTGACAATGTGGTGGTTGGTGAAAGTCCAGTGTGGTTGAAGGAACGATTAGAAGCAATCGGACAGCGTAGCATCAATAACATTGTGGATGTCACTAACTACGTGCAGTTCTCACTGAACAAGCCGATGCATGCCTATGATGCAAGGAGTATCACAGGCGTCCTTTCAGCTCGCCTTGCAAAGACTGGTGAGACCCTTATGACGCTTGACGACAAAGCTCTTACCCTTGACGCTGATACACTCGTAATAGCTGACGATGAGAAAGTGCTCGGGCTTGCCGGCATTAAAGGTGGGAAGTATAGCGGTATCAAGTCCGACACGACAAGTGTGATCTTAGAGAGTGCGAACTTCAATCCGACACGTACTAGGAAGACCGCGGAGAAGTATAGTATCAAAACTGACGCATCGAAGCGCTTCGAGAATGGTATTGCTAACAATCTTGTCATCGAAGGGTTGTATATGACTGCGAATTTGATTAAAGAAATCTGTAAAGACGCAAAGAAGGGGGCTGTGACGGATGTCTATCCGAAAAAAGATACTCCATACTTCGTGGGAATATCTAAGCACGAGTTAAATGAAATACTAGGTACAAAATACGATGATGATCTTATCAAGAAGACACTCAATCAGCTCTCATTCCCATTTGAAGTCATCAAGCCTGAAGAATATATCAAGGTCACACATCCAACACTCGTTGGAGCGGGGTATAAGAATCCATCGAGTATGCGTGAGGATGCGCCGACAGTCTTCTCTTGTTCATCCCTTGTGAGTTATCTCTATAAAGGTATCTGGATGCCGAGTCTTTCAATCGACAAGTATGTCTTCGCTAAGAAGATTACAAAAGAAGAGCTCACCTTTGGCGATCTTATTTTCGCTCATGGGAGTAGTGGGGTAATTAGATACGAGTCAGTTGAATTCTTAAAAGGAACCAAGGTTCCTGAAGGAATTGATCATGTCGGCGTCTACGTTGGAGACAACAAAGTTCTTCATGCTACAAAATTGCGTGGCATGGTTGTTGTCGAATCATTTGAAGAGTTTGCAACTGGCATCACCATCGTCGGCTATGGAAGAATCCATGATGATTTGATGGAAGAGAGATATGTCATCCGCGTGCCATCGGTCCGACTTGATATCCGTATCAAGGAAGATGTGGCAGAGGAGATAGGACGCATTATCGGCTATGACAAGCTTGTACCAATACTTCCGAAACTAACGCGTCAAGGACTTCCCCATAAGAGGATGTTCTATGAGAACAAGGTGAGAGAAATTCTCTACGCTGATGGATACTCGGAAGTGATGACCTACACCTTTGGAGATGAAGGTGAGGTAGAGCTTGTGAAAGGTCTCGCGGATGATAAGGAGAAGCTCCGAACGAATCTCGGGAAGTGCATTACTCAATCCCTCGCTCTTAATCTCTACAACGCGCCACTCTTAGGCCAAAAGACCATTAAGATTTTTGAAATTGGAAATGTGTTTAGGAAAGAAGAAGATAGAGAGAGTGAGACTCGACACCTAGCAATCGCGATTGATGATGGCATGAAGAAAAGTAATTTCACTGAAGAGGTAGATATGGTACTTGCCTCAATCAAGAGAACGCTCGGCGTGCCTGAAATACAATGTCAGACGGTATCGAACAAGCCATATGTGATTGAGGTTGATTTTGATACACTCATCTCATCACTTCCAGAGCCAACTACGTATGAAGCACCTCTTTTCTCGACTCTACCTCCTCGTACTTACAAGACAGTCTCTCCTTATCCGTTTGTCACTCGTGATATTGCTATGTGGGTACCTAGTAGTACGACATGGGAATCTATCCTTTCTCTTTGTAATCAAGTACTGGCTGCTCATACTGGTATTCCTGTCGTTCGCATCGATTTATTTGATACGTTTGAGAAAGTTATCGAAGGAGTAAATAAGACTTCATATGCATTTCGCCTCGTCTTCCAAAGTTATGAGAAGACTCTTACCGATGACGAAGTGAACCAGATGATGGAGCCGTACTATGCCGTCTTCAAAGAAAAAGGCTACGAGATACGCTAATCGTTGACTTGGGCCTTGCTTGTGCGTTATGATAAGTTTCTTGCAAAGATAGGGAAGTGGTCCTTATCTGTGTTCTTTACTCTAAAGGAAATAGTGTCCATGAAAGTCAAAGCAAAAGACAAACCGATGCCGCCGGCACTCTTTGTTCTCCTCATGCTCCTTTTACTAGCCATTGAGATATATTACGTCTCATCCGCTGTCATGGAGCTGTTCCGGAGCGATTTTGTGAATTTAATGACGACGATTGACTTCATCTTTTGGTGCACGCTTGCAATCATGATGTTGTTTCGGATCAAAGTCCTTGAAAATGATCGTTCCAAAATGACAGGCGTCTTTGCCCACATCAAGCAAGTGCGTGACGGGAGAATTCCTCGACCATAAACGAAAGTGTCGATACCAACTTCGGACACAACGGCCCACGTGGCCGTTTTCTTTTTGCAGGGTGGAATACTCGTATATAAATGGATTATGCTAGAATGATGAAATGAAATTACGGGACTATAAGAACGTGCATTGCATTGGTATTGGTGGCATTGGGCTTTCAGCTCTGGCACGGTACTGTCATGCCAATGGGGCCACAGTGACCGGATCAGACATTGGGGACTCTCGCATCACTCATGACCTGCGGAAGGAAGGGATGACTGTCTATCTCGGGCACAATGTCGCCCATCTTTCTTTGGATAGTGATTTTCTCATCTATACGATAGCAGCAAGCGATACCAATCCAGAACTTGTCGCTGCGAGAGGGAAAGGTATCAAGTGTATGACCTATCCTGAGGCTCTGGGCTTACTTACCGAAGAATATACGACGATTGCCGTATGTGGCACTCATGGCAAAACGACGACAACTGCCATGGTGGCGAGCATGTTGAAGGCATGTGGTATATCTCCTACAGTTATCGTCGGAAGCTTACTTTCCGATAAGGGGACCAATTTCATCCAAGGGGATAGCGAGTACTTAGTCGTTGAAGCGTGTGAGTACAGGCGTTCATTTCTTAACCTCAAGCCTACACATATTCTTGTGACCAACATCGATGAGGATCATTTGGATTATTTTAAAGACCTCGATGATATCAAATCTGCATTTCAATCCTTTGCTGATAAGCTTCCATCTCACGGCAGTTTGATTACTCACGCTGATGTAACATTGGAGACTATTGCTAAGAAAGTCAATGCAGACCTTATCAATAAAGATGGGATTGAACTCTCTGTCTTAGGCGAGCACAACAAGCAGAATGCCCAGCTCTCTCTTGCTCTCGCTCAGACTCTCTCACTCACCAAAGCAGAGGCACATGAAGGATTGAAAGCCTTCACTGGCACCTGGCGACGATTGGAATATCGTGGCACTCAAAAAGGTGCAATTCTCTATGACGACTATGGGCATCATCCCACAGAGATCATGGCCAGCCTCCAAGCACTTCGTGAGCGATACGTGTCCGGGAAGTTCAAGCTTGTCGTCGTGTTCCAGCCACATCTTTACTCACGCACCAAACTTCTGCTTCATGAGTTTTCACAATCTTTTTCTCTCGCTGATGTCATCTGTATCCTTCCAATCTATGCATCACGTGAAGAAGACGATGGCACCATCTCATCGGAAGACCTTGTAGAGAAAACACAGAACGCTATCTACATGGAGACGTTTGAAGAAGTGAAGAAGTATCTTGATAAGAACGCCCATTCAGGAAGTGTCGTGCTTACGATAGGGGCTGGGGACGTGTACAGATTGTATGATACCTTCAAAACCAATACAGATAATTAATTATCAGAAAAATCATGATAAGATAGTAATGTAAATAGTAGAAACTATATTTGAGAACTAACACAACTTATTTATGAAAAATTATAGGGAAAAGTATGCATATCTGAATAGTCTTTATTTGATTATTATTTTTTCTTTTTTCTTCTCATTTCCCATGAATTATTTAGTGGGTTCTAATATCGGTATTTACCCAATTATACTCGGTTTTATTTTTATAGGAGCTATTTTTTTAAGGTTATTGTCGACGTACCCGATTAAAGTTTGGAAAGATATCTATCTTATTTGTTTTTGTGTCATACTGTATTTCGCTTTCATATTTGGTAGTAATTATTTAGCGCCAATTCGAATGGGTGGAGGACTGCAATATGCTTATGTTGCTGGACTTCCTGGGTGTGAGGGATCTGATTGTTCTCATAAGGTTACATGGGATGTGGGGCACTTGGCGCCTATTGAACAACCTTGGAGTTTCATTTCTATGTTTGATTACAACAGCTCACAATATATTGAAAATAAAGTTAACTATGTGATAGCTGCCGGAGCTCTAATTGCTACATCATTATCTATACTGCAGCTTCTCACTTTAAGAAAAAAAGTTAGTAAGATTCTCACAATAATGAATGATAGTGAAAATATCGTACAGTAACCAAATCTATGATAAAAGACCTGTATGCAGAATATTTTAAAGATAAGAAAGTAACCGTCATGGGACTTGGTCTTCTTGGTCGTGGAGTAGGTGACACAGATTTTTTGGCAAAGTCCGGCGCTGACCTCATCGTAACGGATTTGAAAACAGAAGAGCAGCTCAAAGATTCTCTAATACTACTTAAAGATTACGTAGGTCTTGCCTTAGTGTTTGGGGAACATAGATTGGAGGATTTTGAAAATAGGGATTTCATTTTGGAAGCGGCAGGTGTACCATTCGATAGTCCGTATATTGCTCACGCTAAAGAAAAAAATGTCCCAGTGTATATGTCCGCGGCACTGCTATGTGATATTGTGATGAAAAATCTACCGGACGTTGTGATTATCGGAGTGACAGGTACACGCGGAAAGAGTACAACAACAGAACTGATCGCACATGTCTTGCGAGAGAATGGTTCACGAGTGCATGTTGGTGGGAACGTTCGTGGAGTTGCGAACTTGCCACTTCTGGAGGTAATTGAAGATGGAGACTTTTTAGTGCTTGAACTCGACTCATGGCAATTGCAAGGATTCGGCGAGATGAAGATAAGCCCACACATTGCAGTCTTCACGAGTTTCATGGATGATCATATGAATTATTACAAGAATGATAGAGAGAGATATTTCAATGACAAGGCAACTATCTACCGCTATCAGCATGACGGGGATGTGTTGATCGCGAGTCCGCAGGCGGCGAGCGAAATTATTATGCGAGGAGAGAAAGTTGCCATCAGCATACCAGAAGATATTCATCTGGATATGAAGTTAATTGGTGAGCATAACCAAGTAGCTGGAAGGCTTGCGTATGAAGTTGCGTCTCAGTGCGGATTAGATGACGAAAGTATTCGAAAAGCTGTCGCTACATTTTCTGCAGTGCATGGACGATTGGAAGATATTGGAATGTTTAGTGGTGTACACGTCTTCAATAATAACAATGCAACCACACCTGATGCTACTGTCCAGGCATTAGAATCCATAACTACAACCTATAAACTAAAACCTATTCTCATTGTCGGCGGTACTGATAAAGGGCTTCCACTTGAAGCCCTTGAAAAAGCGATTACGGAAAATACAAAAAAAGTCATCTACCTTTCCGGTACAGGCACATCTCGGCTCACTACGGCCAAAGAGTATGAATACGAAACATTATCAGAGTGTGTTACAAAAGCGTTTGAACTTTCTGAAGAAGGGGATGTCATAGTTTTCTCACCAGGGTTCGCATCCTTTAGTAAGCATTTTAATAATGAGTATGAGAGGAATGATGAGTTCGTAAGACTTGTGAACACTTTTAAATAACATGGGAAAAGAAAAGTCCGACTTCTTGCGAAGTCGGACTGAATTGATGTGCCTGTGGTCATTTAGGATATCCGTACTGCCGCAAACAGGTTACGCCATCCTTTGGTCCGCCTTTCGGAATACCAGAGATGTTTTCCGTCCTTGCTATCCGAATATGTACACAGTTCGTCTGCGTGGATATTTTCTTCTCTTATGCCATACCTCTTGCACTGTGCCGCGATCAGCCACTTGATGTCGATCTGACCGCGCTGCCAGAAGTCTAAACCGAAGCGTCCCCTTTCACTTTCAGGACTGAACTCCTTGGCAATCCACTTCAGCATGTTGTCATTTGACTCGCCGTAGGTAGGATGGTCAATCGGATACTCAAAATGCGAACCCTTGGAGATGGTGAAGCCGATGAAGACTTTCGTCTCACTACGGCTTTTCTCAGGGATCTCCTCCATGATTGCATCAACGACGCTATGGTGGAGTTTGCTTTGTATTCCGACGTCAATATAGCGTCTGTCTAAAAGCGAATTGCGTCCCGCATGAGCTGCCCAAACCTTTTTTCGATGCATCACTACAAGAAGTGCACAGTCGGAGGCTGACATGACATAGCCGTCATTGATACGAAGATCACTTACTCCATCTGCTTCGAGCCCCCGATACAAGTGCTTCCCGTTGAAACTGATAACACGTTTCTCTGGATGTCGGAAGCGCTCAGGTGGTAAGATTGCGGAGTTAAAAGTAACTGGTGACGGAGCGTATATGTTATGGAGGGAAGGAATTCCTATGAGAGCCTGAAAGATATGTCCATGTGTTTTCTTCGGGTTTGTGCTCTCATCCATTCCTCGTAATGTCCAGTTGAATTCTGGTCCGTTATGAGCTATTCCAAAGCCATGTATATGCACTTCACCGTTAAAAATAAAACGGCTCATCGTCGGCCGGATTCGTGCTTGGTAAATAGTTTCCATCTTCTACCTTTTCGGATTAGATTGAATAAGACTCTTTGCGTAGAAACCCGAATTCTCTTTTGAATTAGAACGCTGTGTTGTATTCTGTACCCATGGCAAAAAAATAATTTCTCACAATTTTCAAATAGTGAACGTGATGAGA
>JAYVXX010000070.1:0-6921 GCA_043784805.1 Minisyncoccota bacterium
TAACCTGCCCTGCTACTTTCTGTGCAATAGGTGAAACAACAGAAGCATAGGCTGTATCGGACCACTCTCCTGCTTCGTCACCCAGAACCAACATGTCACTTCTACTCTCTGGAAGTTGAAGGTCGAAGTCGTGGTCCGAGTTACACGTTGGTTCTGGGTGACGAAGCAGGAGAGTGGTCCGATACAGCCTATGCTTCTGTTGTTTCACCTATTGCACAGAAAGTAGCAGGGCAGGTTATTCTGTGTGGCACTCCTAACGTAGCCAATCCTAACAACTGGTTTAAGCAGATCATTGAGACGGCACAGATGAACCAGGATATCATGAACTCATGGGTTATTCCTGTACTGGGTTCTGAGATGGTGGATGAGATTCCTGTAGCTGGTATGTCCCACATGACACCTTACTGTAACCCTTATGCACCCTATGCCACAGAAGCGGAGATGCAAAGGAAGTACGATCTCTATCATAATAAGAACCTCTGGAAGCGAGAGTACCAGTGCGCCTTTATTGCAGACGCAGGTGGACAGTTTGCTGGTATTGAAGCTGTTACAACAATCAAGCCGATAAGGTATGGAGATCCTAAAGAGGGCAAGTGGATACATCCGGGTTACATTAACGAGGGTACTCGTAAGTACGGGTGGTATCAGACGGGCGTAGATGTCGCACTGGTGAAAGACTATACCGTAATCACAGTAATAGATCGTAACACGAATGAGCAGGTCTACATGCATCGTTTCTGCCCAGGCTCTATGAAGGACTGGGAACAAGTCTATCGTGCGATTATCGACGTGCAAAGGTTATTTCCTGGCCCATGTCTGGTAGACTGTACTGGTATTGGGGCTTCTTTGGAAACCACTATGCCACAACGAGGAGTGTCTATTACTCCAGTTCACTTTAACCAGAAGAATAAAGCGCCTATGCTGGATCACCTGTCCAGTCTAATCGCAGAGTGCAAGATACGACTGTTCGATATGGATGTCATTCGGTTAGAACTGGGACAGATGCAGCGGAAGGCGATGGAAAGTGGAGTAGTAAAGATTGCCGCTGGCGGTAAAGACCAACACGATGATGTGCCGTTAGCACTTGCAATGATGGTAAGTGGGGTTCGTCCTATAGCAGACATCCTAATGGTGGACAACGCAACTGGTTACGAGTTCATGGCACGTGAGTTTGTCAGTTCTGTGTGCCCGGAAATCTGGTGAGGACACATGAAAGACACTAAAGTATACTACACCACTTATAATAGAGTGGGACAGATCAAAGAAACACTGGAATTGTCTGCAAGTGATGTAGAGGATATGGTACTTCTGGTATCTACTCTACATCATTACCCTGAACTACAGGATAAAATACCAGACAGTGGCGAGTGGGAATATATGAAAGATAGAGTCCTGTATAGGGTAGATTATACTATAGGGGCAGTATCGGAGGGAGTAATACTTTCTACTACCACAGGTGGAGAGATGTCTAAACTAATCGAGAAACTAAATGAGCAACAACAAGTATAGGGACTGGTCAATGGAAATAGAGAGACGAACACCACCTTCGGGTGGATCTGGTGTGACTAAATCATCAGTATTTTCAGACGAGCAAGAACAAATAGAGAATCTTCGTGAGTGGATATCTGAACTTGAAGAAGAGATCAGATTGCTAAAACTAAATAAAGTGGACAAATATAACCGGGAGACGATATTATGTTAGAGGAGTGGACTACACATAAAATGGAAGAGATTGATCCCCACAAAGAGATTGTAAGACTAAGAGAAATGGTACTGGTACTACAACAGTCACAGAGAGATCTGAGTAAGATCATCTTTGATAACACGGCAAGGTTGTGGGATTTTCAGCGAATGGCAAAGGCTTACATTATTTATCTGGAGGCTATCATCGCGAAGGATGAAGAGGAAGATCGCCTCATTCGGGTTATGTGGAGAGACAAGAAATAGATGCTGCAATCAGCCTACCCGTATTTTGGTGGAAAGCAAAAGGTTGCTGATCTGGTGTGGAGTAAGTTCGGGAAGGTTCATAACTTTGTCGATCCATTTCTCGGAAGTGGGGCTATGTTACTTCGAGCACCAGAAGATCCTACTAGAGTGGAGACAATCAACGATCTCGACAATTTCGTTATGAACTTTTTCCGGGCTGTCAAGTACGATCCACTGGAAGTGGCAAAGTATGCCGACTATCCCATACATGAGACACAACTGAACCAGAATCATCAGTGGTTAAAATCACAGAGAGATTACCTGCAAGAGAAGATTGCAGAGTCTATAGAGTCTTACGATGTTAAGGTTGCAGGCATATGGGCGCACGGTATTAACTGTTGGATAGGAAGTGGTTTCTGTGGAAACGGAAAAAATAATCAGAAACCATATCTTTCTTCTGCTGGTCAAGGACTGTTCCGAATAGATACCAGAGACAGGATACCAGAATATCTAACAGAGTTGAGTAATCGACTGCGAAGAGTACGTGTTCTCTGTGGAGACTGGACAAGATGTCTTAGCCACTCTGTAACTACCAAAGTGGGACTAACAGGCATCTTCTTAGATCCACCTTATACAGATTACGAGAGTAAAACCAAACTATACACGAACGATGAAGTGGGCGTTGCCAAAGCGGTAAAGAAGTGGGCCATAGAGAATGGTAACAATCCGAAGGTTCGTATCGCCTATTGTGGGTATAGTGGTAATAATATGATCTTTCCGTCTGACTGGCAGGAAGTCCACTGGAAAGCGGGCAATGGTTATAGCGGCCAGCGCAAGGAAGGTACAAATGAAAACTCGCACCGAGAGACGATCTGGTTCTCTCCACATTGCGTACAGGAGAGTGATAGCGATTGCCTCATAACGATATAGAATTTAATACAACCAGCAGTATGGGAGGATCTGCTGGATTGTTAGGTTTGCTTCCTCCCAATGGTTCCCTTCTTCCACCTTTTAATCCTCCTTTAATGCCACTTGGTATTGGTCCCACTCCTGCTGCTCGTGAACTCACTCGTAATGAATACTTAGATGCCCTTCTTGTCAGTAATAACTCCATGCTTCGGCAGGTTATTGCTACCAGTTCTTACCATCCCGACGCGCTAATTCAGGCTAAGGGATATAAGGTTCTGGACAGCATGAAGACCTTTGCGGCCTACTATACTCCACTCCACTTGTTAGTGACATCTGCATTACATAAAGAGTGGAAAATCAAGGCAAAAGTGGATGGCAGGATCGTTAATGAGAACCACCCCAGATTTGCGGCAGCGAAGATGGTAGGAGAGTTTGTAGAGCATTGCTGCCAGAACATCGTAAATGAGGATGGGTGGCAGAGTCAGGATTTCCAAGAAGTGATCTGGGAAACGCTGGAGCCTGGAGTCCATTTAGGACATAGCACACAAGAGATCCAGTATCGTATTATAAGTCACGGAAAATGGAAAGGGAAAATAGGAATACAAAGGATTATCTATAGAGATCCCGACACGATCCGTTTCAACTTAGATCCTTTTACAGACCAGATTCTTAGTCTTAACTGTCAAACTCCGCTCGGCGGATGGCAGAACTATATTCCTACCAGTAAGTTTATACAGTTCACGTTTCGTAAACAGAACGGCCTTCCCTTTGGACTGGGTGTGTCACGAGCCTGCTATAAGCATACCTTTGCCATTGATACATTGACGAGACTTTTGAGTGAAGCCCTCCAGCGATATGGTATGGGTTTCTTGAAAGCGACGGTCACAAACCCGACAGATGCCTTTATCTGTAGAGTGGAAAAGTATCTCGCCTCTGTTAACAGTGGGAAGCCACTGGTAGAGACGCCTGATATGATGTTCCAGTTAATCCAGTTGTCTGGTGGTGCATTAGATCCTATCGAGAAGGCAATGCGCTACCACGGAGAACAGATATCTGCTCATATCCTGGGGCAGACGCTTACTACCTCTACAGGTGGATCGGCAGGAAGTTATGCACTTGCGGCAGTACATGAAGGAACCCAGAAATACTTTACTGGTTTTCCACGTAGGCGTGTAGAGGTTACTTACGAGAAGCAGCTTTTTGCACAACTGGTAAGAATGAACTTTGGACTGGACTATATGGACTGTGTACCGGGACTGGATCTTGGTGTCTATGACCTTGCAGAACTTGCGATGATGGCAGATTCCTATAAGAAGCTGGTAGATGGTGGCGTGGTACATAACAGAGAGTCTTTCATTCGTGATCGAATGGGCATTCCAGAGTATGATCCTAGCACTCCACAAGAGCAATTCCTGCCTGATAAAGAACAGCTGCGTGTCAATGTCATGCAAAACCCAGACGGTTCGCCTAGCGGGGGTAGTGGAGGAGAATAACTCCACTACCCCGTTCTTCGGAATAGGGTATAGTAGTAATAGAGGGAATGGAAAAGCATCTGAAATAGATGGTCCTCAATAATTTGGGCGAAGTAATTACTCGATGAGAGGTGGACACCGACAGGTACAACGAAGCCTCTCACTTAAGATACTGTGCTTGCCCGTAGATGTGTTTCACTTCACGAGGGCACAGTGGAGACACGAACATAAATATTACACAGACCCTGCTCTCGAATCCTTCCTTTGTGCTGGATGCTCAAGACGGGGAGTACACCGCAAACCAACTGATCGGCATCCACTGTAGGGACTGGGCAAAGAAACCATCCGACCGCAGGATGAGAGCCGTTGTTGCGATTGCGAGAGAGATTAGAACACAGGCACAAATCAATGAAGCCTGTGAGAATGCATACACAATTGCGAATATGCCAGAGATTAAGACTGGTTGTTTTGACAATAAGGAAATCAAAGTATTCTTACCTGAATATGTTCCTTATATAGACACACTGAATGAGATTACTTCTAAGTGTGGAAAACTTCCTGTAGTCAAAAGACAGGAAGCACTGGAACCAAGGAATGCACGAGACTTCGCTAGTCCTAAGTTCTCGATACCAGAGAGTACACAGCCAGTAGCAGACGACTTCTTGAAGTTAAGTGGGGATTTCGCAATCATAAGTGATTTGCATGTTCCCTACCACTCTGCGAAAACGATTGAGAAGTTCCTGGAGACGGCTTACAGTCAGAACGTTCGCAAGTTCATTATCAATGGAGACATGAACGACTGCGGCCAGTTCCATCCTAAGCGTGGAGACTTCCAGCATCACAATCATCGTTATCAGGATGATCTGGATCTGAACAAAGTCATCTACGCAGAATTTATGAAGTGTTTTCCCGAAGGAGGATATGTACTTTCAGGCAACCACGATAACTGGTTCGTGCAGAATATGAAGGGAGAACTCGATGCAGACTGGACTTATAGTAAGTTCTTCCACGAGTTTCCACTAATAAAGTTCAGTAACTTCGAACAGTGTCAAGTCACGAGTGCGAATAAGGTATTTCGAGTACTTCATGGAGCAAACTATTCTGCAACCAATCCACTGTCAGTGGTACAAAAGCTAAGTGCGAAGTTTGAGTGTGGTGTAATTGCAGGCCACCAGCATTTGTCGTGCTCAGGACATTCTTACTCTGGAAAGTACCAGACTGTATGTCTCGGTGGAGCGTACGAACTTAACAGGCTTAGTTACTTGCATCATAGTCCACGGTGCAACCCGACACCCACGAATGGGTTTGCGATACTGAAAGACGGGATTGTAACGAATTACGACAACCAAGAATGGTTTAAATGATCGGTATGCAGTTTGGATAGTATCTGGCCAAAAACTACCATGATGGAAAGTAACTCGGTGGCGAGAGGAAGTCTTGAAAACTTCTAGCGTATATGCGTGGGGTTCGACTCCTCTATTTTCCTTGTTGGTCTAGTTTAAGTAAAACAACCACTTCGAATTGCTCGCTTGATGATGTGGGTGTCGATTCCTATCCAACGTAACACAGATTGACAGTACCTGTCAAAGCTATCCCCCAGACAATTTGGAGAGTGGTGTTCACCGCCGCAAGGGGTCACAAAAGTAACCTGATTTTAGTATGTCGTCTATAGTGGTGGGAGACTTCATTTTGCGCCGTAGGTTCGGCAGAAAGTAAACTATATGTATTCACTCGGTCAACCAACTGTCAACCTCGATTACACGCAACAGATAGCGGGACTGCCGTCTCAACTTTACATCGAGACTCCTGCTTCCTGGAGTCTGGTAAGCGACGCTATCTCTGCGCTGTTCCCCGGATTGGGCGCGACCGGCTGTCTCAAATCTGCTACGACATTTGTGGGTGGAACGGGCACGGGTGCAGGCGGTGCAGGTGGTGCGGCTAACTATGTGGCGTTTAAAACCAGTGATGGGAACGACGGAAACAGCCACTGGTCAGGGCAGTTTCACTGCGATGCTTCTGCAAATCCTCTTGCGAACGAGTACTATCTCCATCTATACATAGAGGATGGTTTCCAGCCTGTTGCTACGGCAGGAACAGGTGTCAACTACGGTTCAAAATTGCAGATTTCGCCTATTTACAAACAGGCGCAAGGACTGGGCAATACCTGCAACATTACTGTTTCGAGCACCCCGTTGATCTATCTGCCGACGAACTTCCCTGCGTTCAATTTTTACGGACTCTACACAGATCGTATTTATGAAGTGCATATCCTGACTTATGGAAACACCGTCCGTGTTGGAATTAAAGACATCCATCCAAGTGGGCCGGGTGCGACCTCTAACAGCGACGGGCCTGCCATTAACGCGTTTCTGTCTACACAGGGCGATCCCCTGAATACGGGCGATGAGATTGTCAAGACCTGGCGATACGGTGCCGGCAGTACATACCCGCTGAATTACCACACTACATTTCATTCAGTTCTGGAATTTCAGTCTCACAACCTTTTCACGCCGAAGCGCATAGGGTTCTGCCCGGAGCAGTACCACAATGCCGTATGGCGTATCGGCAACATGTCGAGTGTTCCCTACGTCGATTTTTCGTTCCCGAAACATAT
>JAYVXX010000071.1:0-20523 GCA_043784805.1 Minisyncoccota bacterium
AAGTGTATTATCGGTAACGTTTCTCGTAAGAGATATTTTGACAAACCCTTCCTTGGTATACTTGATACTGTTATCAATGAGATTCAAGAACACCTGGCGTATCTTCACGCCGTCAGCGTTTGACATATACTCGCCCTTGGTATCGATAGCAGTTGTAAGTGATAGACCTTTAGCTTCCGCTGGTATCTTCATATCCCGCGCGAGGTCTGAAGCAATCAGACGAATATCCGTCGGAATAAAGACATACTTCATACCTCCCTGCTCAATCTTGGTGACATTCAGGAAATCCTCGACAACGTTTGCCAAGCCTTGTGCCGCGGAGAATATATGTTTGACAAGCTCATTCTGCTTTGGGGTCAAATCTCCTACCACACCATCAGAAAGTGTTGAAGCATAGCCTTTGATGACGGTAAGCGGTGAGCGAAGTTGATGGGAAGCGAGCGAGATGAATTCACTCTTTAGCTTATCGAGGGATTGTAATTTTACATTTGCAATTTCGAGGCTTTCCTTTGTTTTTTCAAGTGCGAAAATGTTTTTAATAAATTGAATACTGATCAAAAGTACAAACAAGAAAATACCAACACGTAAGAAGAGCTGCCCTGCATTCTCGGCAAAAATAATTTCAACAAAAGTCGCCATAGAGAGGAGAAATGCCAGGATGGTCGAACCAAGATTCTTGACCTTAAATGCTTTATGCTTAAAAATTGCATATGCAGTACAGAGAGAAAATGGAAATATGGTGACTGCCCCGAGCGGAATAAACCTGGTGATGCCGAAAATCGCCGGGAGTATGAGATTACAGGTAAACAAAAGTATAAACGTAGTCACCGCACCAGAAAAGATGATGACATAGGGTTTTCTCTCTCCATGCTTTGCTTTGATAATTCTACGGATAAGAAATACAAAACTTGCGATAATAAGAGAGAGCACAGTAATTACAAAAAGAAGTATCGGGGGCTGTACTATTGCATGCGGTGTGCCTAGTTTTGAAGACACTGTGTCAAGCGCTGAAAATACAAATGGAGAAAGCGTAAGTAGCGATACACCAGCAACAAAAGGAATTAGCATAAAGGTGTACCAGCGTGGTAACTGTTTCTTCTCAAGAGGAAAAACATAGAGGAAGTGAAAAAAAGTAAAGGAATGCCAGACACCTAAGAAAATGACAAATCGAAGCAACCATAGTGTGATGTTCTCAGTTCCGGTTTGATAGCTAATATAATTGAAAAAGCTCCACAACATCGTCACAAGACAAAAGAGAAGAAAGGCGATATTGGTTACACTTTTTGGGCGATTGATATATGCGACAAAACCAAGCAAGCCAATTGCCGCAATAATCACCCCAACAGTTAGAAGATCAAGGTTTAAGACGCTGGTATTGTGCAAAATTTTTGAGATTTCATTCATATATGTATAGTAATATTACACAAAAATAATCACTGGCTTAAGTCGCTTTGCGTGAGCAGTTGGTGGTTCTGCCTTACCAATTCTAAAAACAAACGCTAGTTTTTTATCTTCTACACCAAAACCATCCTTTACTTCTCTACAAGCCTCTTCCAGCAACTCCGCATGTTTTTTTGAGAATGCGTGATCATGGTGTTCATGAATATAATCAACCAAGTACGACACACCATTACACGGGTGAAGAGCAAGCCCTATGGTTGTAGCAGAGAGCCACATTCTCTGTACTCCCCTTCCTACTTTCACATAATCTTGAGCAGATGATGACTCAAGAATAATCGTGCCGAATGTCCCGGACTTGCCATACTTCTCACCGTTTTCTTTGCCAATCTTTTT
Organism: Minisyncoccota bacterium; assembly: GCA_043784805.1. Lineage (GTDB taxonomy): Bacteria > Patescibacteriota > Minisyncoccia > Phycocordibacterales > UBA5272 > UBA11704. The sequence continues at coordinate 1,795 of JAYVXX010000071.1, forward strand.
TGAAACCCCAAGAATAGAATTAAACACTGACAAAACACTCCAATTCTTAAACAACTTAACTGCAGCAAGTTGCGGAGGCAGCAGTTCTAATGTCTTAATATAGAAACCGCTTGATTTATGCTCATCTTCATGACTCCACAAAATATGCTCATAAAAAAAATCATGCAGTGATTTATTTTCAAAAAGTACTTGCTCATGGAGACCAAGTGCTTTGCCTATATTTTGCACTCTTTCATCTTCATCAACAAGTACGAGAGTGTGGCCTGAAGCATTTTCTACTGCATCAATCAAATCTTTCTTATTCTCTTGGGTTAACTTCTCACCGGTAAAATCTTTTCTATTTGTACAGCGTGTAAAAATCGCTTCATAGAGTGGAGAGCGGGAATGTTCTCCTTTTACAAAAACAATATCTGCCACGTGAGTATCATCCTCTTTGTTTGGGAAAAGAGTTACTGTTTCCTGATAGCCATGCGTAAGTGCACTTATATGCATGTTTTCAATAAGAGCACCGTGAGCAATGTATGACCCTTTCTGGTTAGAGTTATACAATGAGCGGTCCGCATTTGGCACATTAAAAATAGAAACTTTATTCGATGACACTTCGAATCGCCACGGTTGGCAATTCTCTCCTGAAGGAGCGTTCACACCATCTTCAATGATTTTTTTGATATCACCTTCCATTCCTTTATTATAACCCGAAAATTGTTTTAAAAGCATTCTCGGCGGCAGTTCGTTTAGTAACTTCTGCTTCATCGTGATACTCGGGGATGAGTTTCTCATCAAGGGCAACGAGTGCACGATTTTTCTCAAGTGATTGACCATTAACAATCTTTCGCACACAATACGCTACGGCTGCGCCATTGATGAGTGCTGCACCTCCTAGCTGTGGCCACGAAACGATGGTCTTCCCCATTTCAAGAAGTGACTCTTGCATCTTAACCGTCACATTCTCTGGTCCCACATGCTTGGTGATCATCTTACCAATGCCGAACTTATCAAGTTTGGAAAGCATCTCATAAGTCACATCATCTCCCATGCGCCCGTGGAAGAATGGCGTCTCAGGATCCAGGTCATAGCGCTCCACATCCACCACTGCGTTGTCCCCATTATCCGCTGCCATAACTACCGGTATTCCATGCTTCTTGGCGTGTACTCGAATAAGATATTTGACTGCCAAGTTATCAAGTTCATCAATCATCACGTCGAGTCCGTCGAAAAATTTCTCAATGGTAGTTTCGTTTAGTCCGTCGGTAAAAAGCTCCACCTTTGCGTATGGATTGATCTCATAGATTCTCCGTGCTGCCATCTCAACTTTGAGCACCCCAAGGTTATCTACTCCCATCAATATGCGATTGGTGTTTGAAAGTGCGAGTCTATCCATATCTGCGAGTTTGATGTGCTTAGCACCACCTTGAAGAACGAGTGCGAAGGCGACTGACGAGCCGATACTTAGTCCCCCGATGCCGACGATAGCGTTATAGAATTTCTCTTGTTCTTCAGCGCTAATGAGATTTTTATTTCTGGCAGTCCTCACTAATTGGAAATCATCTTCCTTTAAGATATGCACGAGTTTTGAAGACCATGGGAAAAAGACCCAATTACCATCTTCATGAAGTGGTTTGGAACTTTTCAAAGCCTCGTAGTGAGCCTTAAACTCTTCTTTGAATGTTGGTGTATAGACCTTGGCAGGATTCTTCACTCCAAATAATTCTAAGCATTGCTCCTCATAGTCGTCAGATGTCGCCTGTATCGTACCCTCCTCCATCAGTCTTGTTACTTCTGTCGCATGCACTGGATTTGAAAGGCTGAAAATTGTAGGGACAGCTGGTGCTTGATCTTTTTTCGCAAGCAAAAGTTCTGAGAGAATGATTGTCATGATATCAATACTAAAAGTAATGTTTTAATTGTAACATGCTACACAACAGGATTACCTTCTCTTGCCGAAAATTCTTAGTAAGTCAAGAAATAGGTTAAAGAAATCAAGGTAGAGTGTTAATGCCCCCACAATAGCTTCTTTCTTTTCTCCTTCTTCTCCTCCACTTATACCTTCATTGTATAAATCTTTTAATTTTTGGGTATCGTACGCTGTTAATGCGACGAAAACTAAAACACCAACATATGAAAGAATGACATGGTATTCTCATCATGAAAAAATAGATTTATCACTGACACAATGATGATACCCAGCAACCCCATAAAAGCGATATGCCCAATTGTAGTGAGATCCCTCTTTGTCATATAACCATATAGGCTCATCGCTCCAAACAGAGCGGAGGTACTTACAAAAACATGAATGATAGAACCGAACGTGAACACGAGAAATATGACTGAGAGAGTAAGTCCATTTAGTGCTGAGTAGCCAAGAAAGACAAGTGAAGCTGTCTCACTTGACATCGTTTTAGTGTAGGCCGCAAGATACACGACAGCAACTAATTCCAGAACAAGTAGAAAAAGGAACATGAAGTTGCCTCCATAGATAACAGCGGTCATCTTTGGGCTGTTAGCTACCCAATATGCTATCACCCCACTTATCAACAATCCTACAGACATCCACTTGAAAACCGAATGGATAAATTCCAATTGCTCAGGCGACGAGAAAGATTTGGGTCCAGAACCACTTACAGTTTGGTTTGTTTCTATAGGTAATGGATCAGAGGCATGCTCATATCCTGGTAAAACGTAATTAGTGTACATATGGTCTTTATTTAGTGTATACGATGTTAATTTACAAACTATGCTTCTTCATCCACTTCTGCTTGCCGCCATTTTTGAAATGCGTCTGATGCTCATGCGGCCAAAAGACGATTTGTGGCTCAACTTTGCCTTTCGGCATCATATTCACATTGTTCTTGTGTTCGGCGCTCTTCTCAATCAGTGACTTTGAAATAGACTGTGTGACTTCTTGGCGTAGCCAGTCGGACTCATTGATTCCCGTATGGAGCTCGATATTGACCTCCAAGTATTCGTCTTCCTTCTCATTATACTTAGTATACATAGTAAATTTGCCGGTTACATACTTCTCCAAATTTTCCTCCTGAAGACCATGCTTCACGTACTCTGGATAAATGATTGCACCGTAGAGCTTGGTAGAGAAGTCAGTACGTTCATAGATATAGACAAAAGGAAGCTCAGCGATAGTGTCCTCAATCCCAGCCTTTTTGATTTCTTTCCAGATATCCACTCCTTCTTTTCCACAAATCTCTATAAACTCTTTCCACGTGAACACTCCACCATTGTCCCCTATCTCATAACGAACAAGTGGGAGGACCGTGTCAGAGCTCACATAGACACGTCCATCGATAGCCTCAAAACTGATAGTTGAAGGAATATATTGAGTGAGCGTTGGCAGTCTGGATGCTTGACCAAAGAGTTTGGTATAGAGAGCAATGTGACTCATTGCCAATCTTCTAATCAAGACACACACAGGCGTCTCCTCTGCCATAGTGCCACAGTCCGCACTTCCGTAGATGTTCATGGTATCTCGGTATGGATTTTTCATTCCAGTCTTCTTCATCATATAGTCACGGAAGGTCTCAGAAAATCCTTCTGCAGCAAAAACCATACGAAGGTCAAAGTCCTTCCAGTTGATACCATGATCATGTGCCTCATCAACGACATCCTTCATAAAAGGTGGATAGCCACAGAGAATTATCTGGTCGTAGTGCGGACCTAAGAGTTTGAGCGCGTCGTAGATTTCCTTCTTGTTGACTCCTGGCGTGATGATTGTGATCGGGTATCCACTTTCTCCGATATGCTTGAACGCTTGATACGTGAGAATACCTCCTATCCACACACCCATAGCGAAGCAGTCGATAACAAGGGTGGCTTTATTAACTTTTAACTTACTATAGCGTATGAACATCTGATGATGGAGTGCAGAGCGAAGGTCAAGCACGCTACTACGTGGAAAGTAAAACGGTGCACCCGTTGATCCAGAGGTGGAGGTCATCACAAGAGCATCCTTGGTGAGAGTATTTTTTTTACAAAGCGTCTCCCAGGGATGTGCACGCAGATAGGAGTCCTTCCCAACAGGAGGAAGAGCCTCGAGATCGCTATAGTCTTTTATCTTGAGAGGATTAATCTTATGTTCTTTAAGGAAAGAGCGATACGCTAGGACCTCGTGAGCCGTGGTATGAAAAAGGTGAAGGAGATGTTTCTTTTGGAACTGTTCCCAGTACTCGCTTGTTTGTGTAGAGATAAAATCCAACTGAGAATCTATTGCATGCTTCCCCATATCTTTTTCAGTCAAAGAAAAAAAGTCTGCTGGGGTTGTAGCATTGTTTTTCCTTCTGGTCTCACCACGAGGTACGAGAGTTTTGATTTTCATTGAGGCGCCCTATAGAATTGCTGTGTAAGTACTATTTTATTCCTAATACTGTATATTGACAATGGATACAAAGTGTACAACTAAGCAATTATGCCACTAGCGTATAGTCGATGACTCTGAGGTCTAAGTTAGCGTTCTTCACTTTGATCTTGACCGGTGCACCTATCTTATACTCTACACCAGTACGTTCGCCGAATACTCGTCCTCCTTTTTGGTCATAGTTATAGAAGTCATCCCCAAGGTCACGAAGCCTGATCATGCCTTCACACTTGCTCTTCTTTTCTTCAACATAGATTCCCCACTCAGAAACTCCTGAGACCATACCATCAAACTCCTGCCCGACTCTGTAGGACATATATTCGACTTGCTTGTACTTGATACTGCCACGCTCAGCGTCTGAGGCTTCCTTCTCGCGACGACTCGCTTGCATACAGAGCTTCTCATAGAATCCTCGCTCGCTCTCAGCTGGATAATCCCCATCGAGTACTCGCATAAGAAGTCGATGAATGAGCACATCCGGATAGCGACGGATTGGGGAGGTGAAATGAGAATAATAGTCAAATGCGAGACCATAGTGCCCAAGGTTTTTGGTGCTATAGATGGCTTTGGCCATAGAGCGTGTGATATGCACTTGAAGCAGTGCTTTTTCTGGCCTATCACCCATCTTGATCAAAAGGTCATTTAAATCCTTTGAGGGGATAAGGCCATCCATGAAGCGAACTGTGTACCCGAGTCCCTTGATATAGAGATTAAGGTCATGCATCTTATCTGGATCCGGCTTGTCATGAATACGATAGATACATATTCCTTTGCCTTCACCCTCCTTCTCCTCTTGCTTCGTAGTTATGAACTTGCTCACGTACTTGTTAGCCAAGAGCATGTACTCCTCAATCAACTTGTGAGTGTCTCCGCGAGACTTCACATAGACATCTATCGGCACACCTTTCTCGTCCAATTTGAATTTGACTTCCTCGGTCTCAAGCTGAAGCGCACCATTATCAAAGCGCGCCTTATTCAACTTCTTAGCAATCAAGTTCAGTGTATTCAACTCTTCATAGAAGTCCCCACTCTTAGTATCAAGCGTCGTCTGTGCATCCTCGTAGCTGTAACGTCTATGAGAATTGATAAGTGAGCGACCGTACCATTCATTATAGACTTGGCCTTCGTCATCAATCTCCAAGACACATGACATGACGAGTCTATCTTCACCCTGGACAAGAGAACAAAGATCATTTGAAAGTACTTCTGGAAGCATTGGAATGCATCGGTCTACAAGGTACACAGATGTCTCGCGCGCAATCGATTCCTCATCGAGTGCCATCCCTGGTCTCACATAATAGGACACGTCCGCGATATGTACACCCATCTCATAGTGACCGTTCGGGAGCTTCTGAAATGAAATAGCATCGTCAAAATCCTTGGCATCAATTGGGTCAATGGTAAACGTTGGGATAGCACGGAAATCTCGACGATTGGACTTGTCAGCTTCCGTGATTCCTTTTGACTTAATGGCATCAGCCTCAGCATTCACTTCCTTATTATGCTCATCGGAGAATCCGCGTTCAAGCGCGTAGGCGAGCATCTCAGCATTATTATCCCCTGGCTTACCCAAGACGTTCGTCACCTTTCCTATCGGGGATTTCTTAGCGTCAGTCCAATCAGTTAAGGCAACGATGACCTTCATACCAACTTCTGCACCCATCGTGTCTCCATTCTTCACGATAATATCCGTATACATGCGCTTGTCATCAGGCACGAGAAAGAACATGCCATTTTCCTCTTCAAGAATTCCTGCGTAACCTTTCCTTCCACGTTCAATAATCTTGGTTATTGAGCCATAAAGTTCATCTTCCCCTTTTTGATTCTTGTGCTTCCCTAAAAGTTCCACCTCAACCTGGTCACCTTGAAGTGCTGTATGGAGATGAGAATGGTCAACAAATATCGCCCCCTCTTTTGATTGTTCCAAATCTGTCACTCGCACATACCCATCCTTCTTAGAAGTAATACTGATTTGCCCTATAAAAAGTCTTTGCATACCGCCCTATTCTAGCATAAAGAGGTTCTAGATGTTAGAGACTAGATTTTAGAAACCCACCATACCAACTTTACAAACAAAAATTTATACAAGACGAACCCTGGCTATACTTCTAAACAGGTCTGTCCTATATACCTACCAGCCGGGCTGGTAGGTATTAGGGCACCATACTCAATGACATGAGACGTGCAAAGAAAGCGAGACAGCACAGAAGAAATGGTTAATTGGAGACCATATGGTCTCCAATTATGGTCTGCAATTTTTTATCCTACTGAGTGTTATCCTATTTCTATTGAGCGAGTGCTTCTGCTTGTGTGAAGTTGATTGAGAGAAGCTTACTCCCTCCATCCACTCCAATAGTCACACCGTAGAGCATATCGCAGTAGTTCATCGTCTCACGGTTGTGAGTAATAACGAGAAGTTTACTTTTTTCAGAGAGACGCTTTAGCATGAAGCCATACTTGCGCGCATTCGCTTCATCAAGTGGCGCATCCGTCTCATCGAGCACCATAAATGGTGGTGGTATGATGGAACTCATCGCAAAGAGAAGTGCAATTGAGACAAGTGCTCGCTCCCCACCGGAGAACATAGTTATCTCTTTTACTTTCTTATTAGGAAGCGAGACATCAAGGTCGATACCCTCTTCTGTGGTCTCTATTCCTTCATCGTCCGTCTTTACAATGGAAATGAGCGAAAGCTTCCCCTTCCCTCCGATGAACACTTCCCCGAAGAACTCACTGAATACTTTTGAAACTTCGCTTACTCCAGAAGAGAATCTCTCTTTGAGAGTGGTAGTGAGTTCATGTATAAGAAGGAGGAGTTTCTGTTCACTCTCCTTGATATCTGCAAGTTCCTTCGTGAGGTATTCATCACGTTCCTTAGTAGTCTTATACTCGGAAATGATCTCCTCCTTATTAGACACCCCCGCTTCTTCGATTCGAAGCTTCGAGCGTTCGATTGCCCGCATCAGGTCGTGTTTCGTAGTAGTAGCATAAATCTTATCTGGTTCGCTTTTTGCATATTCATGGAGTACGCGCCCCACGATAACTATTCCCTCATCAAAGAGCGCTTTGTAGTGTTCCGATCGAAGAGAGAGTTCACTCTCTTCTTGCTTGCGAAGCTGTATCAAACTTTCCAACTCGCGTAACTTACTTTCAAGCATCATCACTTTCTTCTCTTCTTCATAACGAGTTGTAATGGACTGCTCCACATTCTTATCAAGCGACTGGATCTTGCTAGTAAGGGTCTGAAGCTCTTCTATATGAGCCCGTAGCCTAGTCTCATGCTCCTCTGCTAGCTTTGAGAGATTTTTCAATTCTTGTGTGATGCTTTCCTTTTTAGATGCATCATCATTCACATGTTTGGAAAAGAATTCATCCACGACATGACTGATCTCTTCAGTCGTTGCTAGTGCACTCTCTACATTAGGGACAAGAAGTGCACGAGTTAGTGAGGTAAGACCATTCTGTAGAGTAGTGTGCTCCATGCGAAGATCATCATGGGAAATAGTTGTGGAAGTGACTTCATTCTCACGCTTAAGTTCTTTCTCAAGATAGGATTTCTCTGCTTCAAGCCGACCTAGAGTCTTGGTAACCTGGTCCTTACGCTCTGTCACAAGTCTCACTTCTGCCAGAAGTCGCTGCTTTTCTGCATGTATGCTATCTTTCGTATTCTCATGAACATCCTCTTTTTTATCCTTAAGGATATGCAATTCCTTTTCGATCGTATGAGTGACCATCAGTAGGGATGTGGAAGTCCCTTGCTCATTGATACGCTCCTTAAGTTCGGCAAGTTCCTTGTCTTCCCTTTGCAGATATGCAATCAGAAGCTGATGGAGTTTCTTTCGTTCCTCTTCTTGAGATTCGATCTTCTTAACTTGACGCTCAAGGAGGAGGAGATGCGGCTTGATTTCCGTACGAAGAAGTTCCACTTCACGGACATGGATCTTCACCCGCTCAAGCTTGCGACTGCTTTCATTTAGGCGCATGTGATAGACCCGAAGACCCAGCGCGTCTTCAAGTGCTTCCTTTCTGTCTTTTGGAGACGCCAACAATATCCTGTCTGCCTCACCCTGATTAATAATAGTGTGGGCACTTCCCCCGATACCAGCGAATGACAGGAGTTCCTGCACGTCCTTCAAGCGAACTTTGGCATCATTGAGAGTATAATCGCTCGTCCCATCGGCATATATGGTACGAGCAAGCGTGAGCTCATCATAGACCAAGTATGGTGCCAAGTCTTGGCTCACATGTGCTGCATCGATTGATGTTCCATCTTTTTTCTTATTATCGATGACCATCGTAACTGACGCACGAGAAAGTGGACTCAAATGTTCTGATCCTTTAAAGATGACATCCGCTCCTATCTTTCCACGCATGCTCTTCATGGACTGCTCACCCAAGACGAATCGGATGGCTTCAGCGATATTGGACTTCCCGCTTCCATTTGGTCCGACAACACCAGTCACCTGTTGTGTGACATCTATAGTAGTCTTTTTGGCGAATGATTTGAAGCCTGCGATGGTAATGTGAGATAGACGCATGGGACAGATATTAGATGTTAGACATTAGATTTTAGATAATTCTAATACAACTTTATACCCAAAGTGTATCATGGTGGATTAAGATGAGGGTGGGATAAAAAAAGACAGCCACTTCTCGCGTCTGTCATTTTTGCATACATACCATGCTTACTTCCCAAGAAGTATTCATTTCTTATGGATATTCCTCATGCGCCTGGACGTGATAGTCTTCACCCCCTGGAGCACCGCCCTTTTTTCTCGTTTTGGCTTCTGCCCCTTGTGGAAAGACTTCTCAGGTGGCAGCTTTCCGACAGTAGGACGATTTTTGTCAGAATCAAAATGCAGCTCTCCATATCCTGCCGTTGTAGCTCTTACCATCTGCACTCTCCTTTACAATAACTACTGAACAATACCCTACAAATCTACCACAAGTAAACAAAAAATAAAACTAAGAGAAGAATGTGGGCAACAGATACCCGAAGACATAGTTGACCACGGGATTAAGGAGGGTATAGGTGATAACCATCCCGACACATGCCCCTACGATCATGTCATACCCATCATGGACATTTGAACGTATGCGTGCCAAAGCAATGATGATGGCGATGAAAATTGATATAAGACCAAGCACGATATCGTATGACAGGATGAAGGTACAGATGGCAGCGAGCCCTGTAGCGTGACCTGATGGAAATGCGTATCGATCAACTGGTATGAAGAGCTTATGTGGTGGACGTCTCTTGTGGAAGATCCTCTTTAAGACTTTGGTGAGCGCAAGCGAGATAATTAGCAGTATCCCACTTGCAGTCAACACACCCATCTGCCGCGCTGAAGTCGACTCTTCTAATGCCAAGAGGAGAAGCATCAAACCTGAAAGAATTACCAAATATTCTGCACAGAAGACCGCCCACTTTTTGTTCATGTGATATAGAGTAGCATATCTCGAAGTGATACACTGAGGGACAAATGGCCGAGCACACCTTCGTCACCTATAACATGTTCAAAGGAAATCTTCCTTTTTGTAACCAGACTGTGACACGTCTTGCAGAAGAAGCTGACTTTCTTTCACTTCAAGAATGGATCAGCTCACTTGAATTTAAAGATACCTATTCGATTGCAACATGTGAAACCTTTACTATCCCTATTAGAAAGGTCCGGACGGGCACAGCTAATATCTCTAGATCCTCAATTGTTTCAGAGGTAACTCTTCAGTCAGTTGACAGAGAACTTGGCTATCTCACCAAAAAAAGTATGGTTCTCACTCGCTATCATGTTGATGGGAAGGACCTCTCCGTGTTTAATTGCCATGCGCTCAATTTCGTATCAAATAAGCTCTGGCAAAGAACAATGGACTACTGGCTACGACATGTTCCAGAAACAGGGAGCGTGATTGTTGCGGGAGACTTCAATACCTGGAACGGATGGAGATTTGACTACCTCCGGAAGCGTCTACAGAATTTTGGTTTTGCCTACGCTTCGTACGAAGACAATCTTTTGCTCCGTCTTGATCATATCTGGACACGAGATATCAAAGTGCTTACTACAACTGCACACTTAGATACCCATACCTCTGACCATTATCCCGTCATGATGAAGTTCCAATTATAGTAGCTCTTAAAGACTTGGCCAAGATATCAAACCTGCTTACTTAGAATTTACTAATTCGAGAAGATCACAAAGTGCCTAAGCTCTCTATAAATATTTTTTTGCAAGAAGCGATAGAGCGTATGCAACACAAGCTCCAAGGACTAATCCCCCTATAATGTCATACCAAAAGTGTATTCCAGCTAGAACACGTGCAATACCCGTAGCAAGTGCAAGTGCAAATAAAAGTTTTGTTGTACGATTGTTACCAATAAGATACAGGTACGAGGAGGCAAGTGCAAACATAAAAGTAGCATGTCCGGAGGGAAAACTATATGTATCGTCTGACATGATGATGGCAACTGCCAAATCTGGTCTCGGATGTGCAATTATACCTTTAAGAATATGAGCAACTACCCATGCAAGAGTGGCACTCCCAAATATTACTACAAAATTCTTGACACCTCGTTTTGTAATGCCCTTTCTACATAGTGCCACAATCACAATGAGGGCGCTGACGAATAAAAGATACTTCGCACAAATAATAATAAGTTCATTCATAAGCATAGTGAGTGTATCATACATATTAATAGTCTGGACCCTGCCCACACATATATGTTACAGGCGCTGCTTGTATTTCCTTGCAATCTTCACACGATTGAGTTCCTTCTGGACAGTACCTTCGAATGACCCGAAGTCCACATCATCTGACTTCTCATCTCGTATAGCTTGCGCTCGAGCGAGAGCCTCCTCTGCGCGGTCGTGATCTAGCTCGTCTACCTTCTCACTCTGCTCAAGGAGTACTACTACTTCAGTTAGTCCTTTAACATTAGGCCTCACGTTCACAAGTCCTTTGAAGACTGCATAACTCACTCCCTTGCCACCCTTTCTCACCATCATCTCCCCTGCCTTGATAGTAGAGACAAGCGGGATATGTTTATTCAAGACAGTAATCATACCGGTGGTAGTCGGTATGGTAAGATTATCGACAACTTCGTCGATAATGACTTTATCTGGGGTGAGTACTTTTAGTTTTAACATAGGATAATGCGAGAGTTATTAGTAATTAGTTGTTCGTTATCGGTTAAATGCATTTGTATCTACTAATTACCAATTACTAATAACTAATTACTTCTGAGCATTATGCTTCGCCAATACGTCATCGATAGACCCTTGCATATAGAACGCTGATTCAGGAACATGGTCGTGCTTGCCTTCAAGGATTTCCTTGAAACTCCTCACTGTATCCTCACGCTTCACGTAGATTCCCTTTGCTCCCGTGAACTGTTCCGCTACGAAGAACGGCTGTGAGAGGAATTTCTGGATACGTCGAGCACGTCCCACTATCTTCTTGTCTTCGTCAGAGAGTTCGTCCATTCCCAAGATGGCGATGATATCCTGCAAGTCCTTGTATCTCTGAAGAACCTTCTGTACTCCACGAGTGACATCGTAGTGCTCTTGTCCCACGATATCAGGTTGCAAGATGGTAGATGAGGAGTCAAGTGGATCAACTGCAGGATAGATACCGAGCTCAGAGAGTGGGCGCGAGAGTGACACTGTTGAATCCAAGTGAGAGAATGTCGTCGCAGGAGCCGGGTCAGTGAGGTCATCCGCCGGCACGTACACCGCCTGGACGGACGTGATAGAACCATTCTTGGTAGAAGTCACGCGTTCTTGAAGCGAACCCATTTCTGTTGCGAGAGTTGGCTGGTACCCCACCGCTGATGGCATACGTCCAAGAAGTGCTGAAAGCTCAGAACCTGCTTGAGTGAAGCGGAAAATGTTATCCACGAAAAGGAGAAGATCTTTCTTTTCTTCATCGCGGAAATATTCTGCCATTGAAAGCGCAGAGAGGGCGACTCGCGCGCGTGCTCCTGGTGGCTCGTTCATCTGACCGAACACAAGCACAGTCTTATCAAGCACACCTGACTCTTCCATTTCACGATAGAGGTCATTTCCCTCACGAGATCGTTCCCCAACACCAGCGAAGATCGAGTAGCCAGCATGCTCAGACGCGATGTTACGGATAAGCTCCTGGATGACAACAGTCTTCCCTACTCCAGCTCCACCGAAGAGTCCAACCTTCCCACCTTTTAGGAATGGACAGATGAGATCGATAACCTTGATACCAGTCTCCAAGACTTCAGCGTGAGTTGATTGCTCATCGAATGTCGGCGCGGCACGGTGAATCGGATACTTCTTTTTAGTCACGACTGCTGGTTTTTTATCAATTGGATTACCAACCACATCAAACATGCGTCCAAGCGTCTCCGGTCCAACAGGTACTTCAATATACGCACCTGTGTCAGTCACTTCCATTCCACGTGTGAGACCGTCAGTGGATGACATAGCAACAGCACGCACATCGTTGAAGCCTAAGTGCTGCGCCACTTCAAGGACAAGGACTTCTCCATTTACACGGGTCACATGAAGCGCATTCTTCAAGCTTGGCACGGCTAGAGAAAAGGTGACATCGATGATTGGTCCGATGATCTGGGTGATACTTCCGATATTGTGTTTTGTATTGTTTGATGTTGTCATAGTGGTAATGTTAGTTGGTAGTGATTATTAATTGGTGATAGTGTTTCTAAAATCTAATATCGAAAGTCTGATATCTATCCAGTTAGTGCCATAGCTCCTGAAGTTATCTCAGCAATCTCTTGTGTCACCGCACCTTGACGCGCGCGGTTGTAGTAGAGTTTCAAGTCATCCTGAAGCTCCTTGGCATTATCAGTCGCACTCTTCATGGCAAACATTCTAGCCGTGTGCTCGCTCGCATAACTCTCAAGGATAGCTCCGTAGATAATATTGTGAAGCATCATCGGGATGATGCTAGAAAGCACGGAGTCCTGATCAGGCTCATAGAGATACCGTGGCTCACCACGCCTATCCGGCTGTCCTTCGGAAGAGAAAGGAAGAAGTGAGAGGAGTGTAGGAGTAAAGACACTTCCTGAAGTGTAGTGAGTATACAAAATAGAGACCGAACCAATCTTGCCTACTTTATACCAGTCCACGATCAATGTCGCAGTAGCGTGTGCGTCGTCCGATGTAAGCACAGGATGATTAAATGATGCCAGGGTCTCACAATGTAACTTCTTGGATACCTTCTCCGCATACTTCCCGAAGGCAATGATCTTCATATCCTTCCGTGCTTCTTCATTGTAGTTTTCAATCAGCTTACGATACACATTCACGTTATAGCTTCCACAGAGGCCTTTGTTTGAAGCAACTACGATGATGACCTCATCTGTCGCGCCATTCGGTGTCAGAAGTTCGTGGCGCGCAGGCGCGTCTAATGAAATATCAGCGAGAATGTGCTGAGCTTCCTCATGAAAAGGACGAATAATGCGGGCATTCTCGACAGCCTTCTTCATTTTCGCAGCCGAAACCATCTCCATGGTTTTGGTGATCTTCTTGATGCTACCGATGCTCTTTATTTTTTCCTTGATGAATTTTGTTTGCATTGTGTGAAGTTTTTTCGCGAAACCAAACCGAGATGTCTCTACTTGGTCACACTATACCCGGCCCCAAACTCTGTGAGAGCATGCTTTAGATTCCCTTCAAGCTCATCTGTCCAATCATGCTCAAGTGAGGCGATCAGATCCTTTTCTGATACAGTCATGTATGCGTGCATTGCCTTTTCCCAGAGAACAACCTGGGAAGCTTCTATTGCATCAACAAAACCATTGTTCACTGCATAGATGGTAGCAACTTGGAGCCCTGTTCGTAGCGGAGAACCATTTACTTGCTTCAATATTTCCTGAGTACGCTTGCCTCTCTCGATTGTGCGCTTGGTATCTGGATCAACATCACTGTCAAACTGGGAGAAGGATTCAATCTCACGGTACTGTGCCATCGCGAGCTTCATTTTGCCGGCGTTTTTCTTCATCGCCTTGATCTGTGCGGAAGATCCTACTCGAGACACTGAAGCTCCCACATCAATTGCCGGTCGCATACCTTTATAGAAAAGATTGGCATCCAAGAATATTTGCCCGTCCGTGATAGAAATCACATTCGTCGGAATATACGCACTAATGTCCCCTGCTTGTGTCTCGATGATTGGAAGCGCTGTGATTGATCCACCTCCAGCTTCTTCATTCCTTCGACAAGCTCGCTCAAGGAGACGAGAATGGAGATAGAACACGTCTCCTGGGTATGCTTCGCGTCCTGGTGGACGCTTAAGGAGAAGCGACATCTCACGGTATGCGATAGCGTGCTTGGAAAGGTCATCATAGACGATGAGTACATCTTTCTTCTGATACATAAAATATTCTGCAACCGCAGTCCCAGCGTAAGGCGCAAGGTACGAGAGCGCTGCTGAGTGAGAGGCTCCAGCTAAGACGACAACCGTGTAGTCCATGGCACCGACCAAACGGAGCTTCTCCACAATCTGTGCAATCTTGGACTCCTTCTGTCCGATAGCGACATAGACACAGATAACACCAGTGCCTTTCTGGTTAATGATGGTATCAATCGCGATTGTAGTCTTCCCAGTCTGTCGGTCTCCGATGATGAGCTCACGTTGGCCACGACCAATCGGAATCATGGCATCAATTGACTTGATACCGGTCTGAAGCGGTACATTCACCGGCTCGCGTTCCATGACCCCAGGCGCGATCTTTTCCACTAGCTCGGTAGCGTTCAGTCCGGTTAACTTCTCCCCGTCAAGCGGATTCATGAGTGGGTCAACTACTCTTCCTAAGAGTGACTCCCCAACTGGAATGGATAAGACTCGTCCGGTACGACTGACTTCTTCCCCTTCCCTCACCATATCAGCGTCCGAGACGATCACCACTCCAACTTCATCAGCTCCCAGGTTAAGTGCAAGCCCTTTGGCGCCAGAAGCGAATGACATCTCTTCCATAGAAGCACATGACAGGAGTCCTGAGACGCGTGCAATACCATCACTCACTGAAATGACGGTACCAGTCTCACTCACGCTTACTTCCGTGTGGAGCTTTTCTATTTTTTCTTCTAGGTCTCTGACGATTTTTTCTACTGACATGGTTTTGATAGGGGTTAGGATTTAGGGGTGAGGGGTTAGTAATTAGTTGGTGAGTTGCTTGAGAATTCGTTCTGCGCTACCATCATACAGTTTTCCTTGATAACGAGCTTTGAATCCTGCGAGGAGGTCTTTATTGATAGCAATCTCTGATTTCGATGCCTCGCCTCCTGTAATCTTGAGAATTCTGGCGAGCGCCGCGTCTGAGATTGGAAATGGAGATTCGATGCGAAGCGTATCAATGGAAGACTCCATCTTCCCCATTTTTTCTAAATGATGCTTGATGGGCACTAAGAGTGCAAGAAGCTTATACCTTGCCAACACTTCTGCCACGTCATCAATACTCATGTTATGTTTAAGGATTGTGTGTGCGATAGTGCGAGAGAGAATCATAAGGGTAGATATTAGATTTTAGATTTTAGAAATGCCGGTACATACTATTACTTACTTCATATTTGCGATAAGGGCGTTATTTTCTGCTTCGGTCATATCACGAGAGAGAGTCTTAGCATAGAGCTTGGCAATTAGTTCTGGAGTGTGCTCACCGAACGCTTTTTCCACACTCTCTTTAAGAGTCGCTTCCTTATGGAGGAGTGCTTCCATCTTCTCTGCTCTATCCTTCTCGGCGTCATGACGAATGGACTCTGCAAGCTCTGCGGCATCTTGTTCTGCCTTATCGACAATACCTTTCCCTTCCCTTCGGGCATTTCCTAAGATATCTTTCTTCTCGTCTTCAGCACGTAAAAGAGCTCTCCGGGCCTCTTGAGAATCCTGAAGTCCCTGCTCGATAACTACCTTCCTTTCATCGATGACCCTCCCAATCTTGCCGAAAAAGAACCTGTTCAAGAGATACAGGATAATCAGGAAGTTGATGAAGTTCGCCAAGGCAACATGCCAATTGAAGCCGAGCGAACCGAGAATGTTAAGGATTTCAGACATAATAAATGCGAAAGTTATTGGTAATTAGTTATTAGTAATTAGTTGATACACACATCTACCAATTACTAATTACCAATAACCAATTACTTCTTGAATTCTTACTTGAGTAAAAAGAATGCAACAAGTGCAAAGATTGCAGTTGTTTCAGTCATAGCTACACCGATGATCATCTTTGAGAAGAGTGACCCTTCAATATCTGGATTGCGTCCGATAGCTTCAATTGTCTTACCAACGAGGAACCCTTGTCCAATAGCCGTTCCTACCATGGCTAGAATACACATACCTTTTGCGATATACACCGCTGCTTCTGGAGTCATATAAATACAGTTGTTAGATATTAGACATTAGATATTAGATGAATTCAGATACAATTTGCCTGAAACATCATTACCCTAATGCGTGTCAATAAAAATTCGCCCCTTACAGGCTTTGTAGTCAGTATAGCAGAGAAAGACCCCTATTGCCAGAGCAATACTAACAAAATCTGTAAGAAAAGAGTGTTGTACAACTAGAAAATACTAGTGCTCTCCGTGTTCTTTCTTTAAAACAAGTGAATAATAAACCGTGACGAGTGCCACGAACACAACTGATTGAACAAGACCGACAAGAACACCCATTCCCATCCAAATAGCAGGCACAGCGACCGAGAAGGCACCGAGCAAGATGACGGTGAGCACTTCATGAGCGAACATGTTGCCAAAGAGACGAAGGGAGAGTGAGAGGATCTTGGCTATCTCACTCACTATCTCAATCAATCCGACAAAGAATCCAACAATCGAAAACATTCCATCACTGAAACTCTTCCTGAATCCCTTAATCACTTGCTTCACCTGGATGAAGTGCGACAGGTAGTTGAGTGCCCCTTGTTCGCGTACGCCAATAACCTGCATAGAGACAACCGCAGCGAGCGCGAGACCAAACGTTGTATTGAAGTCCGTCGTTGCCCCACGGAAAAGCGGTACATGCACTCCTCCTATATTGATCCAGAAACTAGAAACGAATGGGAACATGGGAAGAAGGTTCGCAATCAGAAGATACACCATGATTGACCCCACATACGGCACTATCCTCTTGGCGCGCTCCTTGTCCCCTACGATTGATGCGATGAATGCCGTCACTTCCTCAAAGAAAATCTCCAAGAGATGCTGGAACTTACTGGGAATGAGTCTGCTTTTTGAAACATAGATACACAAAGCCACAAGAAGAAACGTGATGAACATAACTGTCACTGTCGAAGTAGCAATCGTCAAAGGCCCCACATTGCCAAGTGTAGGAGAGGAGATAGTGGGTACTTCCTCATAGACATGGAGGATGGTGCTTGGAGGTGCGGCGAGATGTTGCTCTTGCATAACGTTCTGTAGTATAGCATATACGGCGCGTGGTAGAAAAAAGACAACAGACCGCTTCGCTAACAGATATCAGACAGAATACATGCAGTGCGTGACAGACTTCGTCTGTCACGCACTGCATGTCATGTATCGAATAATCTGATATCTGGTAGCGAAGCGGGTCCTTCGCCTGCTGGCTACAGACATCTTCGAAGCCAAGCTTCTCGATCTGTTGTCGGGTTCTTGGCATTTCCCCTGTCTGATGTCTAGTTCTTCACCTCTGCTTTCTCATACGCATAATACACAGAAGCAAATCCAAACAAGCATGTCACGAAGAGAATTGTAGTTTTATAATCGAACCAATCATGCAAAGATTTTGTGGTGCGTATATATTCATTCATTCCTGCAACTAGTAGAAAGAATACCGCCCAAATATACGTAAGCTTATCCCACGAACGTTTTGACATTGGTAAAACTGAATGAAACGCGAATTTGAGAACCGAGAAGTTAAAGATATACCCTACGATAATAGTAAGCGCACAAGTAAGGTCATAGAGCGTATCTTTCATCTGTATGAACTTTGGCTGATGAAGGGCAATTGTTATATATCCGAAGGTAACAGTGAGAAATGCAACATAGAGAGCCAAGTACGGGAGGCGCTTCTGTATCTTGTAGGTGAGGACTGTGGAGATGATTGTGGTCATCATCAGAATCAGTGTAGCCCTATAGATATGGACATTTTGGAAAGAAAGGAGGAATGCGATGACTGGGCCAAATTCAAGAAACCCCCCAATAAGGAAGCGTTTAACTAATGCTACATTAGAAGAATTGGTCTTCATATGATACTTGTACTATAATAGCACACATGAGTTTATACGAGGCTCATGACTGGCAGACACTATTCAAACGTGGTGAGAAATTATATTAAATTAAAAACATTACTTATGAACGAACACGAAAACCCTCACGGACATGACCATGAACACAATGGGT
>JAYVXX010000072.1:0-2051 GCA_043784805.1 Minisyncoccota bacterium
AAAAGTCAATCGGACTTGGTTTTTGTAGTCTTTGTCGCCGTGATAAGAGATTTGAATATCTTGCGATCTCGTGCAGCAAGAACAAGAAGTATCGTGACAACGAAAACATTGACCACAGATGGTATGACAAGGAAAAAGAGAGGGGACTGATACAGAGCAACAGTAACTGGAAGAACAGTGAGTATTGCGAGCGACATTCCAGCACCCACAATTCTGTTAATCAGAATAGCAAAATAAGGAGTAGACTCAGTTGCAACCCATACACTCCCCTGCTCAACTGTATGCTCACTTGCAGTCAATAATACTTTCCGTAACAGCACGACAATGACGTTGCTAAAAAACTTGTTACTCAAGAACACGCCAGCTCCTGCTAGAATAGCCGAAATAATAATATCCACGATAGTACTCCTTGGTAAAGAACTATAAGTGATTCTAGACCATTGGTTACTGGTTTGCAACTGTAACTCTTTACTCTTTTATTAAACTGCGAAAATTCGCTTAGCATTCTCCAGAAGCTGTACCCTCACCTCTTCAAACGGAAGACTTCGTAGTACCGCGATACGCGCAACTACTTCCTGCACATACATCGGAGTATTCCTCTCACCGCGAAATGGCGAAGGTGTCGCATATGGACTGTCTGTCTCGGCATGGATCATGGTGATTGGGAGGTACCTGACTACATCGTCGTAGTCCTTAGTAAACGTGATCACACCTGAGAAACTCATCGTAAAGCCAATCTGCACAAAGCGTTCCGCAATATCGATATTCCCAACGAAGAAATGAGCGTTGCCTCGCAACTTGGTGCCGTACTTCTTCTTGGCATTCTCCAAGATGCGAAGCATATCTTCATACGCATCCATCGTGCCTTTAGTCGGCCTCCCATGAAGCATGAGTGGCTTATTGACCTCGACTGCGAGCTCTACTTGGGTCTCAAAGAGTCTCTGCTGACGATCAGCTTCTGCATCTTTGTTCCAGGTAACTTTCCCAGCTTCTACATCACGTGCGAAAAAAGTTTCTATGTAATGATAGTCGAGTCCACACTCACCGACTGCCACGACCTTCTCATCTTCTGCAAGAGCTTTGTAAAACTCCTTGTCGAACTCTTCCGTGACATTATCTGCTGGGTGAAGTCCGACTGTGGCGAAGACGTGCTCATGCTTGTGTGCAAGTGCTAAAGCCTTCTTACTTTCGACCTGATCGGTGCCCACGGTAATGACGCCAAGTCCATAGTCTTTTATATCTTTCACAACCTTCTCCCTGTCCTCATCATAAGCCTTGTCATGTACATGGGCATGAATGTCGAAAAGCGCGTAGTTAGTCATAGAGTTCGCTGTGAGTACCAATTTCTGTAAAAACAACAGTATCCCCATATTCAACGTAAATAGCTCGGTAATCACCTGTGATATTAATACTTTTACCAAAATCAAAGTTTGGATGAACGGAATGATTATGAAGCAACTTGTAAAAAGAATTTTGAAATCTTTTTTTATACTTTACTTTCATCTATTTTAAATGAAGCCGTGCCAAAGCATCTTTGGTGTTAGCGAATGCTGGAGAAACACCTTTACCAGCTTGTATTTCTCTATAATCTTTTCTAAGCTGTCTCAATGTCTTATCATTTATTTTCTCGACAACTTCCACTCTCTTGGTACCTTCGGCAAACGCTACTAACGCTTGGTTTAAATAGTAAGATATAGTAATACCTTGCTTCTTGGCATGTGCCATTGCTTTAGCTTTTATTTTAGGATCTGCGTTAAAAATTACTTTTGTAGTCATATATATAGTATATATACATGGTATATACCTGTCAATTGGAGAACTAATATCATATCCCCTTCCACTCTTTTGACTATACACCCTAAAGGGACTATCCTTACAACTAGTAGTACCGTTTTTATTAACCAGGAGGATTGCCATGACGACCAGTAGAAGTCTTGTTAGTCAATCGAGTACATTTACCTTGCCTATTGCCAACATGCGGAAGGTCTTTAATCCGGATGATGTAGAACGAAAGCTTTCCCGTCTCCACGACCGTGAACATGAGAGCTTGC
>JAYVXX010000073.1:0-2039 GCA_043784805.1 Minisyncoccota bacterium
ATTCTTATTTAGAAAGGAGGACGGAGGAATAAAATTAGAAGAAGAAATGCTGCATCTTGTTATGTGCTAAATGTTGTCTAGACATTGGGGTCCACCATATTTTTTGACAGCATGGTGTCCATGTTCAGAAGAATAATCACACGTCTTAAGGGAAAAGACAGAAAGTACCTACCTGTTTTTCTCAAAAGACTTCAGAGCCTCGAAAACATTTCTCGTGATGTTGGTTGCGGTTATGGCGATAGCGTTGCAGATTTGATGGAGGAGCTTAAGCCATCAACTCCAGTCTCTCATTCAAAGGATCGCGAACATGCGACTCAATAAGAACACCAAGCTTTCAGAATTGATGTATGGTCATGGCGATAAGTTTATCGCCACGTTACCTGGGAAGTTTCAACCTGAAAAGTTTCCGAATGCGCCTGCTATACAATTTTGTGAACTAGAATGCGGTTGTTGGATCGTTGCAGATGGCAATAATCGAGTAGGCATGATTCTAAAGAAAAATCCAGAAGCTACATTAGCAGATGTTCCAGACGGTCTTATTTCCATCGAAAATTTTGGTGAATGGGATGAAGAATTGATGGAGTGGTGGAACCCATGCCCTAAGTCGTTCAAAGTAGCTTTGATCAAAAATGTAAAACGTGATGCCAGAAATGCTTTAATCGCTAAAAATATCGTTCATGGAATGATTGAGAAAGTGGCTAAGGGCAAGTTTTTTGCCATAAGCCACACGTTAGGTGTGAGTAAGGCGATTGCAGCTACAGGTCGGACTGCTGATGAAACCAGGAGACGCCTGGAAGAGAAAATTAAAACAGCACTTAATCGGAAACAGGTAACGCTTGATCTGAAAGCTATGAATCAACTGGAAGATCACATTTGCACCAGGAATGTGTAGTTCACATGCAGAATCCAACGGCAGCTCCTACTGAAAATCTCGAACGCCTAGCTGGTATTGTTGAGCGCGTGACATTCCACAATGAGCAGAATGGTTGGTCTGTACTCAAGGTGACATCGTTTCGCGATCCTGCTCGCATGACTACTGTGCTGATCCATCAAGCCAAGGTCTTTGCTGGTGCTACGATGGAATTTTGGGGAGCGTGGGGACACCATCCAAAGCATGGTGAACAGTTCAAAGCCGTTCGAGCGGTCGAAAAGAAACCTGCAACCGCCGCTGCATTAGAAAAATACCTGGGTTCAGGTTTGATCCGTGGTGTTGGACCAGCAACAGCCAAAAGGATTGTTGGTCATTTCAACGAAAAGACTCTTGAAGTATTTGAAAGTAAAATTGAAGAGCTAATGAAAGTTCCTGGGATCGCAGAAAAAAAGCTAGAACAGATCAAAGTTTCTTGGGAAGAGCATAGAGCTATCCGTGACGTGATGATTTTCCTTCAAGGCTATGGAATCAGCACACTCTTCTCTACTAAAATTTATAAGACCTATGGCGATAAAGCGATTCAGATTGTGTCGGCGAATCCTTATCGGCTTGCTCATGACATATACGGAATCGGTTTTTTATCCGCTGATAAGATTGCACTCGCTATGGGTTTTGAAAGAGCAGGTCAGCCTCGCATCGAAGCTGGCATAAAGCATGTACTCTCAGCAAGTCGTGAAGAAGGACACTGTTTTTTAACTGACCGCCAGATCCTAGCTGATTCGCTTGAACTGTTGCGCGAAAAGATTGAGCCTGATCGCATACTAGAGGTGCTGCAAAATTTACTGTCAACCGATCAAGTCAAATGTCGCAAGCTAACACGCGACGATGAAATCGCAAATTGCTATTACTCCAAAGGTCTTTACTTCGACGAACTTACGACTGCACAAAATATAAAAGGACTTTTGGCTGTGCCTGTCACTGTTGACACTGAGCGAATCCGTAGGCGCAAGTTTTTTTCTAGTTGATATTGAATCATGACGCACTCGCTATTTTACATACAACTTTTGTTTGTTTCTTGGCGACCAGAAGGTAAAAGTACCGGTTTCGCGAGTGAGAAACGTTGTGACCAATGAGGAAGTGCCGCTTGCGACCTACGAGCGCCTGCAGA
>JAYVXX010000074.1:0-2039 GCA_043784805.1 Minisyncoccota bacterium
ATTTAATATCGGCTCCCCGAAGCAACTTGGTGATATTTTGTATGACACACTTGGACTCGGTTCTAAGATTAAGAAGACAAAGACAGGACAGAAGAGTACGAACGTGACTGAGCTTGAGAAGATAAAGGATGAGCATCCTGTTGTTGTCCTCATTCTAGAATACCGCGAACTCACCAAGTTGCTCTCAACGTACATTGATGCAATTCCAGTATTTGTAAAAGACGATGGCAAGATTCATGCGCACTATATTCAGACTGGAGCAGGAACAGGCAGGTTCGCCTGTGAGGATCCCAACCTTCAAAATCTTCCTGTGAAGAGTGAGCTCGGACAGAAAGTGCGAGGGGCATTCATTGCAAGCAAAGGTAATGTGCTTCTCTCGTGCGACTATGCACAGATAGACCTTCGTGCTGCAGCTATCCTATCAGGGGACAAGAATTTGGTTGAGATTTTTGAAAAAGGAGTTGATGTGCATACCGGGACTGCAGCAAGAGTGTTTGATGTAAAGGAAGAAGACGTGACAAGTGATATGAGGCGAAAAGCGAAAGCAATTAACTTCGGTATTCTCTATGGTATGGGAGTGACGGCTCTTAAAGAAGGAATGGGTGTCGAGCGTAAGGAAGCACAAGAATTTTTTGATCAGTATAAGGTGACATTCGTGCGCTTGATGGAGTATCTTGAGGAAGTCAAGGCTGATGCCTGGAAGAATGGTTACACGAAGACACTTCTCGGTCGGCATACCCAGATTCCACTTCTTAAAAGTCCTCTTCCATTCCTGCGGGCTCAAGGTGAGAGAATGGCTATGAATGCACCCATCCAAGGGACGAGCGCGGATATCGTGAAGCTTGCGATGATTGATGCAACGGCGTATATCAAGGAGCACCATATGGAACAGCAGGTGGCACTGCTTCTTCAGATACATGATGAGCTCGTCTTTGAAATAGATGAAGCTATTGCCGAGAAGGTGGCAGTTGACCTTGCGATGATTCTAGAAAGTGTGCTCGCCAGAAGGGGTCTCTCAGAGCTTCCTCTTAAGGTGTCAAAGTCTCTTGGGGAAAACCTTCAGGTGATATAATTTTTTTATATATGATTTATTCAGTTGTTGGGACAAGTAGAGTGCTGCGTGACAAGGCATTTTTGGAATTTTCAAAAGTTGGAGTAGTAACTCGTTATGTATATGGCGAGCAGATTGGAGAACTTGAGAGCCTTGTCGAAGCCGGAAGCCTTTTTGGTGAGACGACCACCATTTCATGTGTGCAGTTGATGGACACAGAACAAGGAAGAGACGAGATGTTACGGCTACTTCCGAGAATGGAGACTGCAGAGAACATCTTCATCATCGACGAACCATTTGGAGATGTGCATAGGTGGAATCGTCTTAGTAAGGTTTCAAAAAAGATAATTGATGCGCGTGTTGAGAAGGTCAAGGACAGAAGTGTCTTTACTTTATGTGCGTCATTTGTGGCCAGGGATAAGAAGATGACATGGATCAATTGGATGAACGTGAGAGATAAGGAGTCAGGTGAGGCAATACAAGGAGCGCTGTTTTGGAAATGGAAAGATCTCTGGGAAGGGGTGTGCGAAGGAAGGTCTGCGAAGTATACACTTCTAGAATGTGAAAAGATTGGAGGAGAATTAGTGCGGTCAACAATTCTGGCTCACCGAGGCGAAAAGGATCTGATGGTAGAACTTGAAAGAATTATCTTATCAATCTGAAAAATGTACTCAGCGTCTCTCGTTATAACTTTTGACGGCAGAGGGTTTCTTCCTGCTCAGAAGCATCGTAGCGTTCCTTTGAGATGGTGTATTTACTCATACCTGCACTCAGGTTGGTGACATCAAGATAGTATGTTTTTTCCGGTTCGCTCCACTGGCTGTCACAAAGACTGTTGGTGTTGAGTGTGTGGTACTTGAGGATAAGTTTCTTATCTTCAGTCGCTAGGAGGAATATCTCACTTGTACATGAACGAGGGTCATCCTTTGAAAGAGTGGTGTTGTTTTCTTCATACAGGAGAGTGACAGCGTTAGTGTTGGTGTCCAGA
>JAYVXX010000075.1:0-20398 GCA_043784805.1 Minisyncoccota bacterium
ATCATGGCCTATGATCAAGCAGGGGCTGATAGACAACTTGTCAATCAGAATCAAAGTCTTGGAAATACCTATAAGCCTGTAGCTGACATTGACTGGGTGGAAAAGGTGGCAACACTTGCCCTTCGTGAAATTCCAGCTAAGAAGATTATCTTAGGTATTCCAACGTATGGCTACAAGTATGAGATTATACCGGCAACCGCTACAACCAGTCAGTCATATTCCAGAATAGGATCAATGAATTTTAATTATGCGGATGAACTTGCGCGAAGTCTTCGTATGACTCCAATAAGGAATGCTACCGGCGAGATTAGTTTCACCTATGGTACGACAACTGACATCTACGGCAATCCGCTCGGAAGTTTCAAACAGTATCTTGTATGGTATTCGGATGCTACCGCAATTGCAGAAAAGATTAAGATAGCTAAGCTGTATAAATTAGGAGGTGTGGTTATCTTTAAGGTTGATGGTGGAAATGATCCAAAACTCTGGAGTGTACTGAAGTAGACTTTAGAGTGTAGTAAATTCAAAAACAAAACCTTGGTTTTGTTTTTTGCATCCTACCTGTATTTTAAGCCACAGTCTACAGGCTAAAGTCTACAGGCTTTGGTATACTATCCCTATGGAATTCAACGTTAAGCTAGAAAGGTACGAGGGACCGTACACTAAACTTCTCGATCTTATTGAAGGAAGGAAGCTTTCGATAACTGAAATATCACTTGTCACTGTTGCTGACGACTATATCGCTTATATCAAGTCACTTGATCAGAAGAACATAATCGATATCTCACAGTTCATTGTCGTGGCATCCACGTTGATGTTAATGAAGGCAAAGTCGCTCCTCCCCGGCATCACCTATACAGAAGAGGAAGAGCAGGAAGTGCACGACCTAGAACATAAAATTGAGCTCTACAAGATGATGATTGATGCGGCAGCAAAAGTTCGCCCGCTGTATGGTAAAACTCCGCTTTACTTGAGACGGCACAGCCACTTGGTAGCTGTCAAAGTATTCGTGCCTGACAAGCGTATCAACGGAAGTCTTCTTCAATCAATTGCCTCGATGACACTTCTGTCATTTGTTGTTCCAAAAGCTCTTGTCAAAGTAGCTGTAGAACAAGCGTTGCGTATGGAGAACGTGATTGAGAAGCTCCTTAAGCGTGTTGGAGAAGCAAAAGTCATCAGTTTAAATAGTTTGACTACTGGAGCGTCTACAGTAGAAGAACAGAAGAAGCTTCTGATTGTGAACTTCATCGCACTACTCGAACTTCTTCGCACCGGAGCTATACAAGCCAATCAGCACAGCGATACCGGAGAAATACATATTCAAGCAAGGGAAACTATTCCTAGCCCCATATTGTCCTAAAACAGTATGGTACACTTATCCCATCTATGCTCGAAAAAGTCATAACCATCCTCTTTGTATCAGGGGACCCCACCCCACTTCAAAAGATAGTCGACCTCCTTGGAATCACTAAGGAAGAGCTTCTCCAGAACCTCCCTGCTCTTAAATCGACACTCGAAGCTGCTGGTCTCACTCTCCTTGTGAATACTGATGAGATAGCAATAGTGACCAAGCCCGAGCAAGCGGAACTTGTTGAAGCTTTTAAAAAAGATGAACTAAAAGGGGATCTCACACCGGCGGCACTCCAAGTGCTCACATTAGTTGCGTACCTCGGCTACCCAACACGAGAACAAATTTCCTATATACGTGGAGTACAATCATCTCAATCGATACGCACGCTTGCTGTACGAGGTTTGATTGCACGCTCTGGAGAGGTTTGTACACTCACCGCTGACTCACTTCGTCAGCTAGGCATCACGACAGTTGAGGAGCTGCCTGAGTATCAGACCATGCACAAGAATTTATTGGAAAAGTTAGAGTCACGTGACGCTTAAGAAAAGATATCATATGGTGCATTCCACAAAAAAAGAACATATTGATATTTTTTTTATTTATGGGCTTTCAGTCTGTCTCATCGTCATACTTTCACTCTTAAACTTCGTGAACTCCCGACTAGTGGTCGGAAGGAACATGACGACAACAAAAGTCGAGAAGCAAGCCAAAGAGAAACCTCTTTTTGACTCAACTGCGTTTTCAAATGTAATCATAGAAGGCAAGGCTTATGTTGTGTATGACCTTCTAGATAACAAAGTTATAGCATCCAAGAATGAGACTGCCATGCTTCCGCTGGCGAGCATCACAAAAGTCATGACCGCAGTGAGCTCGACATCGCACAAGGATAAGAATGCGAAGATAACCATATCCAAGAAGAGCATCGAGGACAGTTACGATCTCGGTCTTAAGGATAATCAGATCTGGTCACTGAAGGAGCTCCTTAAGTACACGCTAGTATTTTCTTCAAACGACGGAGCAGAGGCTGTGGCGGATAGTTTCGGGAGTAAGGGTATCTTTGTCGCACAGATGAATAGTGATGCTAAGACCCTCGGCCTTTCAGTCGTATTCACCGACCCTGCTGGAAGAGATTTAGATGGGAACATTGGAGGCAAAGGGACAGCGCTTGATGTCGCTAAGCTGTTTTTCATAGCACGACAAAAAATACCTGAGATACTAGATGCTACCACCAAGAAGCGTGCAACATTATCTACAAGTAATGGCAAGGTGAGTGGTATCCCGAATACCAATCAAGAAGTGGAAGACCTCTCAGGCGCTGAAGCGTCCAAGACTGGTTTTACCAATAAGGCAGGAGGAAATCTGGGTGTCATAGTGGACATCACTGTCGGGCATCCCGTGGCCATCATAGTTTTAGGCTCGACGAAAGAGGGGAGGTTCAAGGATATGGAAGTGCTCTACGAGGCGCTACGAAAAAGTGTTAGAAGTAAGTCACAATCCAATTGATGATGGGGCTGTGATATACTTCTTGTTATATGTTTACCCTCGACCCGTTCAAGATTCTTTTGCCTGCTCTTGTCTCTTTCGCTATAGGAATAATCATAGCTCCAAGTATTGTCAAGATGCTGACGTATTATAAGATTTGGAAGAAAAAGAACATCAAGAAGACAATTGACGGCAAGGAAGCGACCATTACAGCCGCACTCCATAATGATGAGGAACGGCAACTACTCCGCATGGGAGGGATGGTGGTATGGATTTCGGTGTTCTTCACTGCCTTGTCCTTCTGGCTTATCTCAAAAGTGCATCCGACATTTTTTACTGAGAAGCTTGATTTTATTTCACGTAACCAAACATGGCTCCCGCTGGTCGGCATGTTGGTGGGGGCTATTGTCGGTGGGATAGATGATCTCCTTGTGTCAAATGTTTTTGGAAAGATGGGCACGTATATTGGAGGAGGACTATCATTTCCAGTACGACTATTTACAGTTGCATCCATGGGCCTTTTCGCGGGACTCTGGTTCTATTATAAGCTTGGTGTTGTGAGTGTGTATGTGCCATTCCATGGGCCAGTGATGTTAGGAGCGCTTACCTTCATTCTGTTTTTTATGCTGGTCACGGTCGCGCTGTTCTCGACGAGCGTGATTGACGGTATCGATGGACTTTCTGCGGGGATATTCTCTTCTATCTTTTCTGCCTACGGGGCTATCGCCTTTATCAACCATCAGATAGACATCGCAGCGCTCTGTTTCGTGATTGCTGGCGCTATCATGGCGTTCCTTTGGTTTAATGTTCCACCGGCGGCATTTATGATGGGGGAGACGGGTATCATGGCCATACTTCTATCACTTTCTGTGATTGCATTCCTCACGGACTCTGTCATGTATCTACCGGTTATAGCTTTTCCGCTAGTGATTACTACTGGTTCGGTCATCTTGCAGCTGATGTGGAAAAAGTTTTTCAAACGTAAGCTTTTCTTAGTTGCACCACTTCATCATCACTTTGAAGCTAAAGGCTGGCCACGATATCGTATCGTCATGCGATATTGGATCGTGTCGTATATGTGCGCTCTTTTAGGGATTGTTCTTGTTCTTGTGAGCTAAGGTATGTTGTATTTGATGTAACTCTCTATGTTCAAAGGAGTAGATAAACCACTTTTTTTTACCAGCATTGTTCTCCTTATTAGTGGACTTATTATATTTGGTTCAGCTTCCTTGGGGGTACTCGCAACAAATGAGGTCAAGTTCTTCGCGGTGGTGAAGACACAGTTAGTGTACGCTCTCTTGGGGGGAGCGTTCGCTCTTTGCGCTGGGGCTCTTATACCCTACTCCTTCTACAAAAAATACGCGTATGTGATATTTGGCTTCACGCTTGTGCTCACTATGCTTGTCTTTATACCTGGATTTTCACGATACCACGGTGGTGCACACAGATGGATTGATATTGGACCATTCTCACTTCAGCCAAGTGAGGCGCTTAAGTTCGCCTTCGTAGCTGTTGTAGCATATTGGTGTACTCGCTATAGAACACTTTTTAAAAACTGGAAGTATGGGCTACTACCATACTTAATTGCTCTTGGAGTCGTGACGATTGTGCTTTTGCTTCAGCCTGATTTTGGTACATACATAGTTATTATCGGCGCGTCCTTCATCACCTACTTCGTGGGAGGTGCTCGCAAACGCCATATACAATATCTTGTGATTATAAGTGTCCTCGGATTCCTCCTTTTACTCCTTGTTCGTCCGTATATGCTAGAACGCGTCAAGACTTTTTTCAACCACGCTCATGATCCTCGTGGGTCTTCTTGGCAGCTCAATCAGTCTTTGATTGCACTCGGGGGAGGGGGTCTTACAGGGAGGGGACTAGGGCAGAGTGTGCAGAAATTCAACTATCTCCCGGAGCCTATAGGGGACTCTGTATTTGCAGTATTAGGAGAAGAACTCGGGTTCATTGGTTCAATGTATCTCATAATACTTTATGCTATAGTTAGTGTACGCGGGTATATGATTGCCAAGACCGCAGGAGACCAATTTGGGAGGCTTTTGGCTACAGGAGTAGTCTCAATTATTCTTATTCAAGCGACGCTCAATATCGGCTCTATGCTAGGTATCCTCCCGCTTACAGGAGTGCCGTTACCACTTGTCTCGCACGGTGGAACGGCGCTCATGGTCGTCTTATTCGAGCTTGGAGTGCTCCTCAATATTTCCCAGTCAAAACAACATTACTTATGAAAATAGTTATCACAGGAGCAGGCGGAGGGCACTTCTATCCACTCATCGCCGTAGCAGAGCGTATGCGAAAAGAGGTGTTCATCCAAAAAATGACACAGCCCGAGCTATACTTTTTTTCGGATAAGCCGTATGACGAGGAAGCTCTCTTTAAGATTGATTGCAAGTTCGTCGAGACTCCTGCAGGGAAGCTCTCTCTTTACCCATCGGTTGAGACTTTCACGGGATTCTTCAGTACTCTTAGGGGAATCTTTGTGGCTTTCGGAAAACTCTATTCTTTCTATCCGGATGTTGTTTTCGCCAAGGGGGGCTATGCTAGCTTCCCAACGCTCTTGGCTGCAAAGATTCTCTCTATTCCAGTTGTTGTTCATGAAAGCGATACCGTTCCGGGAAGAACAACTAAGTGGGCAGGTAAGTTCGCACTCCGTGTAGCGCTTTCTTATTCTGAAGCTGCAAAATTCTATCCGAAAGAAACAGTCGCTCTCACAGGTCAGCCTATACGAGATGAACTCTTGCCTCCTGAAGGTTTCGTACGTACCTATGTCAAAAAAGACCGTCCTGTGATCTTGGTCTTCGGAGGATCTCAAGGCAGTCAAAGAATCAATGATACTATCCTCACGGTGCTCCCAACACTTTTGAATACATATGATATCGTCCACCAGACCGGTGGAGAAAATATCGCCCAGGTCAAAGAGATTACGGGAGGACTTCTGAAGGATCACCCGTTCAAAGATAGGTATTTCGCAGAAGGATTCATTGACGTTGCGCTTTTTTATCCAAAAGTTGATTTGGTCATCACACGCGCTGGGTCGTCGATGTTTGAGATGGTGCTCTGGCAACTCCCGATGATTGTAATACCGATACCAGAATCAATCAGCAGGGACCAGAGGAGTAATGCCTACTCTATGGCTTCTCACGAGCTTGCTATTGTTCTTGAAGAGAACAATATGGGGCCAAATCTCTTACTTGCTACGATTGACAGAATCATGGGTGGAAAAGAGTCCTACGAAGCAATGTTTAAGAATGCTCCTCTTTTTGAAAATTCTCGCTCGGCAGCAACAGTGATCGCGAGAGAGCTTCTCAGAATTGGATTGAGTCACACATAATTATTTATTCTACACCATGTCATCTATCGTCACACGCTTCGCCCCATCTCCAACAGGATTGCTCCACCTCGGGACATACCGTACGGCAGTTTTTTCATATCTCTATGCTAAGAGAATGGGAGGCAAGTTCATCGTCCGCATTGAAGACACGGATAAGGAAAGGAATAAACAGGAGTACACTGATAATATTTTGGAGAGTCTCTCTTGGCTCTCGCTTTCCTATGATTCTCTCTATCACCAAAGTGAGAATCTGCCATCACATACAAAGCATTTAGAAAAAATGATAGCTGATGGGAGTGCCTACATTTCAAAAGAATTGGCAAAAGATGGTAGCGGGGTCATGCGAAAGCTTGTGAGGTGGAAGAACAAAGGAGAGACGGTTATCTTCGAGGATATGATACGAGGTACTATTGAGACAGACACAACTGATCTTGGAGATTTCGTCATCGCCAAATCAATCACTGAGCCACTCTTTCATCTAGCAGTTGTAATAGATGATTATGAAGAGGGAGTGACACATGTCATACGGGGGGAGGATCATATTGCGAACACTCCTCGACAGATACTGATTGCCAAAGCGCTTGGGTTCACTATTCCTGCGTATGCTCATCTTCCCCTCGTACTCTCCGAAGACAGGACCAAACTCTCTAAACGAAAGGGGGCGCTTTCAGTTACAGCATATCGGGATATGGGCTACCTGCCGGAAGCGCTGCTTAACTTTATAGCCTTCATCGGTTGGAATCCTGGAGGAGAGCAAGAGATCTACTCTATTGAAGAACTTACGGCACTGTTTGATGTATCTAAAGTCCACAAAGGAGGTGCGATTTTTAATAAAGAAAAACTTGCTTGGATGAATAAAGAATACATTCGCCGACAGCCACAAAAAGTTCAATTTGAGTCCGTCATGCCATATTTTGAGGGGTATGATCCTCTTGTCGTTGAAAGATTATTGCCGACTATTATCGACAGGATTTCTGCCTATGGGGAACTGGCTTCACTTGCTCTACCAGAGTTTGGCTTCTTTAAGACACGTCCAGTCGTTCCAATTGAGAAAGTCCTTTGGAAGGACAGTGAGAAGCCGGAGACGAAGATGCATCTTCTACAAGTGCTCACACTCCTTCTTGATTCTGACTTCTCATCACCTGAGTCAATTAAGAATGTCATCATGCCATATGCGGAAGTGGAAGGTAAAGGGAACGTCCTCTGGCCACTTCGCATGTCACTTTCTGGACAAGAAAAATCTGTTGACCCATTTACCATCTGCTACGTCCTTGGATATGAAGAAGTGAAGGATCGTGTTATCTCAGTCATTAATGCACTTGACTCATAGAATATATTTCAACTCCATGTCATATCGCTCTTTTCTCCCATCACTCCTCATCATAGTTATCCTCATACTTTCATCACCATTAGCTGTCAGTTATGCAGAGAATGCTCCTACGGCAGAGCAGTTGAAAGGAAATCTAGATGACCTCTCCGTGAAGATAAAAGCACTCGACGATGAGATAAAAGCGTACAACTCCAAAATCAGCAAGACCCAAGGGGAAGCTAAGACTCTTAAACAAGCTCTCGCAAAATTGGAAGCGAGACGTGCCGGGCTTACGAAAGACATCGCATTCACAAAGCTCCGAATTTCCCAAGCGGAAGAGAATATCAACTTCACCCAGAATAAGATCAAGAATACTGAATCAACACTTGAACAAAACAAAGCTGCTCTTGCTGAGTCACTTCGTGCCCTTACCCATGATGATCAGTCTCTGCCGACCTACGTGAGCGCGCTAGCCCCTGGCGCTCACCTATCAGACGCACTTGATTTGACCAAGCGTGGCGGGGATGTATCTTCCGCGATTGATGAAAAAGTTCGGGCACTTGTGGATACCAAGACCACGCTTGCAGTCCAGAAGGCTTCCTATGAACAGCACAAGGACAGGCTGGTAACATTAAATAATACCCTCAATGACCAGAAACAACTTGTCGTCCAGACATCGATAGATAAAAGTTCACTATTAATAGAAACTAAAAATAAAGAGAGTACGTATCAGGCACTCTTAGCTGAACGCAAAAAAAAGAAAGGGGAGTTGGAGGCCGAAGTGTTGGATGTCGAAGCAAAGCTACAGACAGTAGTTGATGCAAGCAAGCTTCCTAAGTATGGCAAAGGCGTACTTCTCTATCCAGTTGATAATGTCATTATTACACAGTACTTTGGCAATACTCCTTTTTCAAGCAAGAACCCACAGGTGTATAATGGCTCTGGACATAATGGTGTCGACCTTGGAGTACCTGTAGGTACTCCAGTCTACGCTGCCCGCCCCGGTGTCGTATTGGGGTCTGGGAATACCGATGCGGCGTGTAATGGTGTCTCTTACGGCAAATGGATCCTTATCAAACATGACAACGGACTCTCGACACTCTATGGGCATCTCTCGGTGATTCAGGTAAAGGCCGGGGATGTTTTAACCGGGAGGCAGAAGATTGGTCTTTCGGGTAACACAGGGTATAGTACAGGGCCTCATGTCCACTTCACGGTGTATGCCTCTGACGCAGTGAAAATCACTAGCTATATTAGTAAGGTATGTGGCACCAATATGACTATGCCAGTTGCTCCGCGAGCTGGGTATCTTAACCCACTCTCATATTTGTAATATACTTATACCTGTATGATAACTTTCACAATACCCGCCTTTATACTCATCATGGTGGTAGTTTTTCTTGTTGGGGTTATAGCAAGCATAGCTTACCTTTGGCTGGGGGTATTTAAATAATGTATATGATAACTTTCACAATACCAGCCTTTGCCTTACTGACCTTTGCAGTCTTCTTGGCGGGTGCCGCGTTAGGTGTATATATAATCTTGAATCAGATCAAATCATCAGCTTGAGTCATATTTAGGATACGAGAATAGGGGAGGAGGTTAGTAACGAACACTAAATCATTACTTATTAATGATTACCTATGGACCCTGGCAGATTTCTAGAAGGGGGCTGGGGAAGAGAAATTCGTAATGCTAAATCACGACTATTATAAGTTCATATTGAGCATTGATGTTCAAGGTACATATTAGGGGAGTCAATAGGTAGGATGGTTCCTTGTTGGTGGCGAAGAGCAGAGAACAATTAGACTGATCGTATTCGGATTGATTAGTTAGTCTCAAGAAGACTTGAGAAAGCTCTTATATTGTTATTATACGTCGTAAAAGATATATTGTGCGACATTAAGTATATATAGCGTATTCCCCTCAAATCAATACAATATAGGCATTTTAATACTGTCTCTGAGTTTACATCTAGCTATTAGTTACTAGGCGGTATCTCCTTCAGACCTCTACCCTTTCTGGTCATCCAAAGTTGATGACCCTCTTCTGTATCTATAAATAAATACATGCTACTAGTGCTGCTGATTAAGTTTAGATCTTACTCTCTGGACCTCAGTTACTATCTTAGGCTATGTGAGCCTCTCTACCTCTTTTGTTCTATACGTGCCCTGTAGTTGGGTTTAAGACCTCATAAAGAGGATGCTACCTGCGTCTCATATATATGCTTAATGCTTTTCTAGGTATGGATTTATTCTCTTACTTACTTCTAATGAGCTTAGTACATTAGTATGTATAGAATATCGCAGATAGGAAGTTCTACCCCAGGCTTTTCGAATTTTTTTTTGATCTTATTTTCTTAGTCGTGTAATAAAAGATTTTTGTACTACTTGTACTAGGAGAGGAAGTCTATTGAGTGATATACAAAAATGAAAGTAAAGTATACTATCTTTGAAATGCTATAGCATGAGTATCTAAATAAGGAATAACAAGAATCTCTATATTTTAGTATATGTATTAAACTATTAGATACAGCAGAAAGTAGTATATCGATAAAAACAAAGGGTTACTTCCCTTGCTTTTTACTTCTAATCTATAGAACACAAATCTTCCAACAGATATATTCTGTATTTCTAGCAGTCTTTGGTAAACATATGAAGGCACTGTTCGATGCTAATTACTTCACCGGTCTCTCTAGTCCTTTCCTTGATCTCAACTCCCCCTTTTTCAAGTGACTTCTCACTGACAACGATACGTATTGGAATACCGATAAGATCACAATCAGCAAACTTCTCACCAGTGGTAGCCTCACGGTCATCAAATAGTACCTCAACATGTGCATTGAGCAATTTCTTGTAGAGTTCCTCTGCCTGCTTGTAGCTTTCACCCTCTTTATCTTTTCCAAGAGCAATTAAATGAAGTGAAAAAGGTGCAATAGAAGTTGGCCACACAAGACCCTTCTCGTCAGACAGCTTTTCTGTGACGACACCCATCAGGCGACTCGGACCGATGCCATATGATCCCATGTAAATAATCTGCTGCTCACTCTTCTCGTCAGTATAGGTGTAGTCGAGTGCGGTACTGAACCGTGTATCAAGTGGAAAGATATTTCCAACTTCGCATGCTTTAATCTGTTCGAGCTCGTCAAAGTTGACTCCTAACTTCTTTGCATTCTCCTCGGTTACTACTTCTTTGTTATAAGCTATCTTATTTTTCTTGTCGACATAGATGAGGTCTTCGCCAGCTTCGGTAAGTGTCTGGAACTCATGAGAGAAGTTAGGTGTGAAGTCTCCACCGGAAGCAACCGTGAGATACGTATCATCCCCAATGCCGATATCCTTGTAGACGTTTGCATAGACGGTCTTCATTCCTTCATAGAAGCGCATAAGGTCATCCTGGTCTCTGTGGAAACTGTACATGTCTTTCATTCGGAATTCTCTCCCACGTAGAAGCCCTGACTTTGCTCGCGCTTCATTTCTGAACTTGGTCTGAATCTGATAGAGCACAACAGGCAAGTCACGATACGAGCGAGCGATATCCTTCACGATAGGAGTTATCACATCCTCATGGGTTGGATTAAGGACATAGGAGTTAGAGCTCCTCTCTTGTGATGCCTTATTAGCTGGTATGGTCTTCATGAGGACATCAATTGTGTCTAAGCGACCAGTAGCAGTCCATCTTTCTTCTGGTGAAAGAGATGGCATAAGGAGTTCGTTCCCTACTGTATTCATATGAAGGCGTATGATGTCTTCTATTTTCTTGAGTACTCTGAGCCCCAGAGGAAGCATGGTGTAGACCCCTGCCATTTCTTTGTGAATATATCCGGCACGAGTAAGCAGAATTGCGTTCTTAGAGACCTCGTCTTTTGGAGCTTCCTTTCTTGTTTTGGTATAAAGTTGTGATTGTCGCATACTGTTGATATTACTTGATATTCTACTAGAAAACAGTCAATTTAGTAAGCATACTAGCCTCGGATATCATTGATGGTCACCGCAATGAGTAACAGCATGAGAAGTGAGAACCCAACAATGTTTGTCCATGAATAATACTTAAACGGAATTTTCCTCCTGATTACCGTCTCGATAGCTACGACAACTATTCTTCCTCCATCCAGAGCAGGAAGTGGAAGAATATTAAATATTGCCAAGTTGATAGAAAGTATAGCGACTAGTGTGAGCACTGCAGCAGTTCCATAGTCACTCGTCTGTCCAACAATCTTTGCTATCCCTATTGGGCCCGAGAGAGACTTCATGACACTATTTCCATGAATAGCAGAGGTAAGGACACCGAGAAGTCCATCTACCGTAAGAACTGTTGTATCAATCGTGCGACGGTATCCGATCGTGATTGCTTCTAAGAATGTCGTCTTCACTGTGCCCACCCCTTCAAGCGAGATTCCAAGAGCTTTTCTATCAGGAACAATTCCATACACCGCCGCTACGGTTGTATCTTTTTTCTTTCCGTCCGGTGATATGAAGTTGATGGTAAATGGAGTGTTGGCATGCGCTCCGATGAATAGAACGAGAGACGTGGCGGTTGTGAGATTCGCCTGTACTCCGGCACTGGTCACTTTTGATATAGTTGATCCAGGTACGAGTCCTGCCAAAAATGCAGGTGAGCCAGGAGAGACTTCTGTCACCATGAGTGAGACATCTTTCGCTCGAGGGCCATAGACTTCGTCATCAACGCTCACAGTCACCTTGCCATAGGAAATTCCAATGAAGATAACTAGTGCCAAAATCATATTCATGGTGACGCCGGCTAGGAGGACGAATAGTTGTGCCCACCATGGACGATTACCGAATGCTCGAGGATGATGCTTAGCACCATCTTTCGCCTGGTCTTCATCACTTCCATTCTCTCCCCATATCGAAACGTACCCTCCTAATGGAAGGGCATTAAGCGCATAGGTTGTCTCACCAACCTTCTTACTAAAGATACGTGGAGGAAATCCAAAAGCGAACTCATCAACACGCATGTTAGTGAGCTTAGCCACAATGAAGTGCCCAAACTCATGGACAACAACAAGGACAAGAAGAATCAGGATGAAAAGTAATATAGCAGATACTGACATAATTCTAGACAGTGTAACATGTTTATCCGTAGTGTGATTGTTTAAGTACCCTCCTAGCACGATATTTGACATATCTTAATATTGTATGTATAATACTATTATTCGTACATTATTTTTTTGGAGGTATTCATCATGTGCTTTGTATCAAGGGTAATAAAGTCTTTATTTTTCGTATTCTCATTGGCCTACTTTGGTTTCGTTTCAGCGGAGACGGAAGACGCCAAGGGTAATGCAACAGCACAAACAAAGACGTACCGCATCCCTGGAGCCATGTGTTTCGCGAGTCGTCACCCTTTCAAGCCTGATATGGTGACATACGTGACTACTCTTCCTGAGTTCATGACTGAAGGGCATATCACAGATTGCCTGGCTCATATGAAGAAGGAGAAGTGGAACGTAGTGAGACTGAGTGCTACTAGTGAGATGGTTGAGACTTTGCGTGAAGCAAGGACTCAAAATATGGCATGCGCACATATTGGTTTGTACCAAATGCCAATGCTCCATCAGGTAGTCTTTGCAGACTTTGCTCTTACCGGCAAAGGTCCTGAACTGGTGGAATGCATGTCACTTTCAGCTGATGCTCCGAACAAGGTGCCCACGCAGCCAAGTGCGGCAAGGGCAACCAGTCTATAGTCTATTTTACGGGCAATGACTCAAAAAGGAACTCTCTGAGTTCCTTTTTTAAATTTTGTATAACCTCTACACGTATCTTACATATTACATTGTGTGTTCCTATCCTTGCTAGCTGCGGAACTCTTCGACGCTTGCAAGAAGCTCGCTTGCTAGCGCGTCTACGTGTCTTGACCCATCACTTCTTTTTCTTTCTTTTCAAATAGTTCTTCAAGTGCTCCGTTTGCCCCGTCGACAATCTTTTGCATCTGTTCTCTATATGAACGCTGATCATCCTCGCCATACTCCCCTTCTTTTGCCTTTGCATCAATATCCTTGTTAGTTTCTTCACGAAGGGCCCGTACTCGTACTCGAGCGTCTTCTAATCTGTCCTTTAAAAGTTTCACCATCTTGCCTCGTGTTTCGGTTGTGAGGCTTGGGAAGTGAACACGAAGTCCTTCAGCGTCAGATGAGACAGAAAGTCCAAGGTCGGCATCATTGATTGCTTTCTCTATTCCCCCAACAATTGTCTTGTCCCAGGGAGCTACACGAATAGTTCGTGGGTCTTCAATGGTGATACTCGCAGCGTGTGCTACTTGGGTGCGTGATCCGTAGAGATCGATATGTACAAGGTCCAAGACCTGAGGAGTCGCGCGCCCTGTTTGGATGGAACGGTATTCACTCTTTAACCATTCAACGATGGTGTCTTTGTTGGATTCTATGTTAGAGAAATTGTAAGCCATGGGTATAGTAATTAGATGTTAGAGGTTAGATTTTAGATGATACGAATTCAAATACATTTAGTAAGAGAATTGTACATTAGCTCTTGGTTTGTGGCAAGAGAAGTGAAAGGTATTCGAGAAGTGCTTTTCCTGATGAAGATGAATCAGAAGCATAGGATGATATCTCAAGTGTTTCGATGATGAACCGTGAATCCACATGATTGCTAGTGAGAGTCTCTACTAGTGAGAGGATGAATGCACGTACCGCCTCTCGATCCTTTCGGTCTTCTTCGTCAACTTTAGCAAGGAGCGCCACGATGAATGGTAGATTCATTCTTCCTCCAGGTGCTGTTCTTAAGAAGTGTTGGGTATCAACTCTACTAGTTTTTTTGGTGTCTATAATATCATGATGCTGTAAGCGTGAGAGAACGGTTTCAATGAGACCGGACTTGTTACTTGTGACTACAATAAATCGCATCTTCTCCCCAGGCTCTTCAAGCACCTTAAGCAAAGCATTCTGTGCGGGAATTCCTGCAGTATGGAAAGAGATAAGTCCTGTCCTTTTCCCATCGTAGGAGCTTCGTGACCAGCTAATGATATCTCTAGCAGTATCGATATCTAGTACAGTACTGTCAAAGAGTCTATGAGCTAAGGATTCCACTTGCAATGATTTCCAGATTTCTTCTGTGGCACTTTTGCGGTCAGGATACGTTACAAGTACTGCGTGATGGGTCAAAGTTTTGAGAAATGAGGAATCCATAAGAGAAAGGTATGCTTGGTACGAGTATACCAAAAAAGTCAATCTTGTAAGAGTGATTCCTTTTAAGTACACTATCAGGCAGTTTGCTCTTTTAAAGTCAAAGGGCACATTCGTCAATTCAATTTTCTTGAAAGGAAAATCATGGATAACATGTTTATCCCGATAACCTCCCAAGAAGGTGATCGGACCCCCACAGTGGAGAAAGTCAGGAATGATGCACGTCGCATCATGTCATTTGCAAAATGTGTCATCGTGCTTGATTCGTTTGGAAACCCAGTACAGGGTCCGACGTATCAAGAGCCTCGAGCACATCATCCGAAAGTCGACTGTCTTGTGGTAGTCGCTCCTACGGTTTACAAGGGGGTATATATCAAATATGCGATTGTCCTTGAGATAGGATTCCGCAGGTTTGTCCCCTACTCGCAGGTGGAATATCGGTTAAATGGTTCTACAAAGCGGGGACCATCAATACGTCGGAAGAAGGGTGATATTAAGCATGAAATCTTGGCTACAGAAACAATCAAGGAAAAGGTATACGCCATCAAAGAGCGTTTGCCCGTGCTTAGGCTGACAAATGAGTTACTATACGACCTGATGCCCCTTATCTCTACTGGTATCCAGATGTGCGTTGATAACATCATCCGCACATGGACGAACACCGAAGTAGTGCAGCTGCGCGGTCCCCGTGACCATAACCACTATGAACAAGAAGCTTGTATCGTGGTACGCTTCCCAAGGACTGCAGAGGTGCTCTGTGCTGTCGCATCCTTTGCCGAGTATGAGTGGAGGCGTCAGCCAAAAAAACAACTTGATACACTCGCGAAGAGCGTCAAGGGACAGCTCCGTTATTTCATCAATCCGAAAAAGTCCCACAGGCATCGGCATAAGGATGGCAGTTTTTCTGACAGCTTCGTACGCAACTCAACGATGATGTACTTCGTGGCAGATAAGTTGAAGACTCGGGTCAGTCGCAGCTATTCCTGGCAGATGATTGAAATGTTATTCGAGTTAGTCGGTGACCCCAAGAGCATCGAAGGGAGACTTATCCGGCAGATATGGAGGGTCTTTAAGCTACCACGGCCGTCAAATGATCGTTCATACAGTCGGTACATACTGGAATACGGTGAGATGAAGGACGTTCTGCTGGAGCGTTGGCTCGTCAAGAGTTATCGCAAACTGCGCCTTATGACAAACAGGAAAAAGTACGTAGAAGAGGCCAGAAAAGATAGAAGGAGGCCGTACTTCAGACATGCTCGAGAATGCGAAACCTTTTCAGTTTTTGCTTCGAAGGACTTACTTGCCGAGATGATGCGTGAGTATTATCTGCGCAAGTCAGCAAGAATGGAGAAGGAAGCAACTGTGACGACGCCTGAAGACTCGGACGCAGATATCCCTTGGGATGATCATGGTACTCCGGTAACTGATGGTGAAGAAATTCCGTTTTAAACAATCAACGAAAGGAAATGAATCATGACCAAGCCCAGTAAAGACCATATGGTCCAATTGGGCTTGGTTGATGAACCAGGACCAATTGCAAAAAAACACGCTGACAAGGTGACGGTGAATAAAGGAAACGCTCGAAGACTCATTCGCACCATACTGGACGCCTATGAAGCACGATGGGGAAGATTCAAGTATATACATCACAGTACTCACGGCCCCCAACACGCGTATATTCCCGGCCCCATAAGGATTGAGGAATCTCAAGATGTGTTGTTTGACAAGCAAAGAGTCAAGAAGAACAGAAAGCCTGCGCCTAAGGTTCCAATTGGGAGTCTTCTTCACTTGCAGTACCTTTGTCTGGTGACACTCACTGATCACATGCAGGATAGTGCGGTTCTCTATGCCAATCATTGCCGGCTCTACGCTGACATGCCATGGGTATATACCAAGAAAGTCCTTCGTCTGAAGGCATACCAACTTGCAGAAGTTTTCAGGCGTTACAAGATCGGCTTGCCGAACTCAAACGCACGGCACTGGCTCGGAGTTGCGGAGACGCTATTCGTGGATTTTGATGGAGACCCTGTTGCCATGCTTAGTGCGTGCGGAGGGACAGTGAATGGTGTTCAGAGGTGGATAAAGGGGTACAAAAAAGAGAAGGATCGCAACCCACTTCTTGGCTACAAGGAGAAAATCACCTCGCTTTACCTCTTGTATCTTGCCGAGCATGATGCATTGCCCTTCCCTAAGGATGCATTTGCCGTAGATGTCCATGTCATTTTTCAGATGTATCAAGCCGGCGCGGTAGTCCTTCACAAGAGGATAAGCAATACCGTCCTCGCTGAAGTACTCCGGGAAATGATTTGTGAACTCTGTGAGGAAGATGGGTATCATAAGCCCACCCTTTCAAACGCATTGTGGTTAAATGGTAGCTTCGGATGCGATGGCTGTTCAGGGAATGCCGCTGCGCCGCACCTCTGCTCGATTTGGAGTATGTGTGCTGGGAGATACGCTACGGACAATTACCATCACAACGGAATTATCGATCCAAAAGATCCATTGTTTCCAAAGGGTGGAGAATGGCCAAAGTTTGGAATCCCTAAGATGATTCGCCGCAGACCTGATGTAAAGGGTCGAGGTGAAATAGTCGTTGTTCTATTGGAGTCGATGTTTGATGAGAAATCAAAAAGACATAGACAAAAACTGTCAGGTTGAAATGACCTACAAAAAACCGCCCACTAAGAGGCGGTGTTTTTATATCTTTATTTCTTGGCAAAGATGCTTCGCTTGTAGGTGTCTAAGTGTTCAAGTGCAATACCGGTACCTTTGGCTACACAATAGAAAGCATCCGGTGCAAGCACCGCCTTTACACCAGTACGACGCTCTACCAAATCTGGAAAGTGCCGAAGGAGAGATGATCCACCACTCATGATGATGCCGTTGTCGATGATATCAGAGGCGAGTTCTGGTGGAGTCTCTTGTAGCACATCCTTGATGGCCTTGATCATGAGTTTCAATTCCTTGTCGATTGCTTTCACAATCTCATTAGTCCTGATTTCTACCGTTCGAGGAAGTCCGGCGATGAAGTCGCGTCCTTTCACCTTAAGCACGAGTTCCTCTTCAACAGGAAGAGCTGAGCCTATCTTGATCTTGATATCTTCTGCAGTCTGGTCCCCGATAGCCAAGTTATACGTCTTCTTCACGTAGTCGATAATGGCTTGGTCAGTCTTGTCACCTGCACATTTGACTGACGTGCTACAGACGATACCACCGAGAGAAATCACCGCCACATCGGTTGTACCTCCACCGATGTCCACTATCATACGGCCCTGTGCTTCGTGGATAGGAATACCCGCTCCTATAGCAGCGAGGATTGGCTCCTTCACGACATATGCATTGCGTGCTCCAGCCTTGAGCGCTGCTTCAATCACGGCACGACGCTCAGTTGAAGTTACTCCAGCTGGGACTGACACAAGCACGTCAGGCTTGAAGAGGTTGAATCCGCCGAGAGACTTATGAATATAATATCGAAGCATCGCTTCTGTCACACGATAGTCAGCAATCACACCATCACGCATTGGGCGATATGCAACGATTGAGTCAGGAGTCTTCCCAATCATATCCTTCGCTTCAGTCCCGACTGCAAGAATCTTGTTTCCAGTTTCTGAAATTGCGACCACTGATGGCTCAACCAAGACCACACCTTTCCCTGGGACATACACAAGCGTGTTAGCAGTTCCCAAATCAATACCGAGTTTTTTGAAGAAAAATCCCATAGAATCTTACCAGTATAGCATAAAATGCAGCCTTTAAACTTTAGCTGTTAGACAGTAGATAAATTAAAATAACCATTTAAATACAACATAAAATGGCATTTTAAAGACTACTTTCTCCTGTATTTTGGTGACGGCTAAAAGCTAATGGCTAATGGCTTGAACCCCCTGTATACTAGAGATACAAATCCATGTATCTTCTTACTGTATCGCCACTGGCAAACGGGATTCCATATGAGGAGTTAACTTACTTTTCAAAAGTAGATGTGGCCCCTGGGGATTTGGTAGAGATAACAATCAGAAAACGTGTCGCAAAAGCGCTCGTCCTCTCAGTGTCTAATGTACAAGAAGAAAAGCAATCATTGAAGAATGCTTCCTTTATGATGAAGAAGATCAGCAAAGTTTCACTTAAAGAATTCCTCCATCCAAAAATCTGGGCGTCACTTAACTTCTCCTCGTCATATTTCATCAAGAATATTGGGACTATGATCTACGACCTACTCTCAGAAAAGTCTTTTGAATTCTTGACACCAATTGTCATACCAGAAGATGGAAAGGGGTTCGAAGTACTCTTGCTTGAACAGAACTACGAGAACAGGATGTTGAGGTACAAGACCACTATACGGGAGATGTTCTCAAAGAAAAAGTCTCTTGTGCTCTTCTTCCCTACTATCACGGACTTGGAAAATGCAAAGAATCAGCTCTCTCGCGGTATAGATGACTATGTTGTATGCCTCCATAGTGGTCTCACTGAGAAACATTATGCTGAATCCCAGAAACTTTTAGTTGACGGTGGTCATCCTATCTTAATCTTAAGCACACCGTCGCTGTTGCCATGGGTTAGGAAGGATCTTGGTCTTGTCGTTATCGAACGTGAGCACAGTCACTACTACTATACCCACGGTGAGAATGGATATGATATGCGTGCGGTACTCGAGTCCCTCACACGAGCCTCCAGTATCCCCTGCTTATTAGGTTCACATATGCTCTCGCTTCGTGCTCATATGCTTTTCCAAAGTAAAGACGCTACTGAGATTATGCCGCTACAGTTTAGGAACGATACAAATCTCACTATTGTGCCAATGAGTGATGAGAACAAGACTGCGAGCCCATATCTTTCCAAACAAGCGCTCAGCATTCTTCGGAACATGAAAACTACGAAATCTGGACACTACTTTTTTTATGCA
Organism: Minisyncoccota bacterium; assembly: GCA_043784805.1. Taxonomy (GTDB): domain Bacteria; phylum Patescibacteriota; class Minisyncoccia; order Phycocordibacterales; family UBA5272; genus UBA11704. Next base: position 19,557 of record JAYVXX010000075.1, read on the forward strand.
CACAGAAAAGGTATGTATCCGACAACTGTCTGTGCAGACTGTGGTGAACTTTTCACATGCAAAGATTGTAACCGGCCGTATGTCCTTCATAGAATAGCTGGCATGCGAACCTACGTCTGTCATGGTTGTGAGTCAATCGTACAGTTAGATGACGAGACGACTCTCGCCTGCAGGTATTGTGGAGGATGGAGGATGACGACTCTTGGCATAGCCACAACTGGTATTGAAGAAGAATTGATTCGCTTGGGCCTCCCTATCTTTGTCATTGATGGTGAGCGTACACCTACCAAACCAAAAGTAAAAAAAGTATACAAGGAGTGGTACGACGCTCCATATGGGATATTGATTGGCACGGAGATGGCACACAATGTTTTGTCTACATGTGATGGTATCGTTATCCTTTCACTTGATTCACTCTTTGCACTTCCTGAGTACAGAACTGACGAGAAGATACTTTCACTCATCACAGAGATGGCAGAAAAGATACAACCAGCGGAAGATATACCCTACACCTTCGTGCTTCAGACACGATTAAAAAATATGCCAGTTATTAAACAGCTCGTGACACCATCCTTTCGAGACGTATACACGACACTCCTTAAAGAGCGTGAGCAGTTTCTTTTGCCACCATACTATGCAGTCATCAAAGCATCTTTTGATAACCTGGATGACTCTATGCGTAAAAAGTTTGAACAAGAACTTGAGCCATATACAGTGATGTGGTTTGAGCAAGGTCGTGGAGTGACACTTCTATTTATACATATTAGAGAAACAGAATGGGCGCACGACGAAGTGCTTAGAATGAAGGTCAAACGTGTCGTCTACGATGCTAAACCAATTGT
>JAYVXX010000076.1:0-2031 GCA_043784805.1 Minisyncoccota bacterium
TGGCTGTGAGAAACCAGTCCATGTCGAAACATGGGCAAGGATTACTGGGTGCAAAGTGGTTATGGCCGACTACCTTGGAGCTTGGGAAGTTGAACGATAGGTTGACTAGTAGCCATTTAAGAGTGGTGTACTGTTGCTGCGTATAGTTGTCCTCAGGTTTCCCCACCTTGTCCACCCCACCCACCATGCAGATACCCAGGCTATGTTGGTTCTGACCTGGTGTGTGCTGGCCTACCTGTGAAGTTGGTCTACCATTCTCAATCACTCCATCACGCTTGATGACGAAGTGGTATCCGATGGATAACTTCCCGGTCATACGGTGTTTACGTTCTAGGGACTGGAGGTTGACTCGTTGGGTGATGGGGGTGAGCGAAGAGTGGACTACTAGGAACTTAACTGAGGTGGGAGATAGAGAGGCCAACTTGGATATCCTTCAAATCTCCATAGCTTTTCTGAGGTAAGGCTTGTCCTGATAAGGACTTGCCTAGGTAGTTAACCAGCCGGTCCAACTCTTCTTGGCTTTCAATGGTAATAACCACGGGCACAAAAGCCGGTTTGGTAACAACTTGTTGTTCTACTTTCATATTGTTTTCCTTATGGTAGGTTTCTCTGTGAGCCAAGAAACAGGTATGGTTTTATCGCTGTAAAGGAACCCATTCTTGAGGCACCAATCGGAATAAGTAGTTTTACTACCCTTGCTGATTGGAGACTTGGAACGGGTGAATACAAAACGTATGTCGATGTGAGGGTGCTGTGCTTTGACCAGTAGGTGCTTCTTCCGGTCAGCTAAGAGGAACCTTCCTTTGGTCTCTATGTGGATACCATTGGGTAACTTGAAGTCAACGTGGTATTTATGGGGTGTAACCGGAGTAACGTATGGGATTACTACTTCCTCATACGCTACGGGCATCCCTGCATCTTCCAGTTGTTTCGCTACTGTTTCCTCTAAGCCTGATTTGAAGCCGTGCTTAAGTGCCACGGCTCTAGCTTTTGATACTGGCATCAGAAGTCTGTATCGCCTTCAGGTTCCTCAGTAGTTTCCTCTTTGGATTCACTACTGAACTCACTACCCTCAGTCACGAAACCATCCTCTTCGCCATTGAAGCCATAGCTCGCTGCATCTCCACCACCCGAACCGGATACCAGCTTGATAACCTGTACAGCACTCAAGCGGAGTGACATGCCAACACCAATGGCTGTAGCGAATGGATTGAACTCACCTGCTACCTTGATTTGTGAACCACCCCATATCTGAGTGGACTTAGGGAGCACATTAGGTGGATCAGCAGCGTCGAATAGCTTGGGTTCCAGCTTGACTACTGAGCCGTCCTTCTTGGTGTACTGAGCCTTCATTTTGACATTGAACTCAACCTCACCAGTCTCTTCACCTTCGATATCCAGCACGTCCTTGTAGGGCTTATCGGCGTACTTCAGGGTCTTGGCTGCTGCTTTCTTATCAGCAGCTATCAGACGTGCTTGCTCATCCCTATAGGCTATAGCAACAAGTTCATCAATCTTAGCCATGAGGGGTGCAGCATCCTCTTCACTCAGGCGAATCTTGGCTGAGTACTCGCCTTCTGGCTTGAATTTAACGTCAGGCTGGTTGAGTCGCGGATAAACGGCAGTCCCTTTCGGGGTTATAAACTTAGTCAATGCCTTTCTCTTTTCAAATGCCATTAAATTGTTTCCTTAATAAAATGTTGGGATTGCCTGACACGAATTACTCCATCCAGGAATGAACTAACATCCTCTGGTGTGAAGTCATTCTTCATTAGGTTGTACATCCAGCAGACCCATTGAACATTCGCCTTGGTATACCCAAGAGATGAATCAATGCGGTCTGGTGATGGTGCTAGTGGATTAGTGCGAGAAGATGTGGTAGCTAAACTGAAGGGAATGCCTGTCTTAGCGCAATCCTTTCCATCTATTGCCTCTATTACTTCCTCAAGTGTGAACTCAGGGGCACACCAGTTCTCCTTACGACTGCGGCTCTGCATGTTTTTCAAAGTAACCAGTGCTCGTCCTCTAGTG
>JAYVXX010000077.1:0-2026 GCA_043784805.1 Minisyncoccota bacterium
AAATATAGTAAGAGGTGGAATCGTATATATTTTTATAAAATAGTGTTGTTCTCTAAGAAAATATAAAAAATATTCCACATAGGGTGTGAGGGGTTACATAAAAAATATTTGACTTTACATAAAAATGTGCTATCATAAAACTATATAGGTTCTTTCAAAATAGTGGTCACAGCGATATGTATTTTACCGTGTAGTCCCGCCCCACTCTAACCCCGAGGCAAGGCCTCGGGGTTGTAAGACCTTTGTGAAAAAAGAGAAGGTGGTGAATGGAGAATATATATCGCTGTGACTATGACCAATTTCGGTGAAATAGACTAGCAATGCCCCAGAAAGGGAAATATCATGGACTCTCGTAAATTTGGTTCCGTTGTTCTGGCATCTGTCAGTATTGCTGACGGACATCTTGATGTGTTCACTCGCGTTGCAAACGCACTGAACAAGCAAAATCCAGACCGAGCTACTGCAATGGCGACACTGCTTGAACAGGCACTTGTGAATTTTGAGGTCGCAGTTGAATCACCTCGCCCACAAACTTTAGCAGAGCGCTATGAAGCGTTTTCACCTGAGCTCAAGGCCAAGCTGATGCTTGAAAATGGACACCTGCACTTCACTGTGCAAGGGACCGCTCTCAATTCCAAAGATTGGGAAGCACGTCTTAAAACAGGTGGTCATAAATTGTCGAAGTACAGTGCGGACGTTTTGTCCAAACCAGACTATAACAAGAACCATCGGCTCGAAGCAGGAAAGATCTATAAGCTGGGTCTTGTATTTGGCACAGAAATTGCCAAAGACTCCGAACGTACAACATCTAACCTGAAAGCTCACGCTCTCCGTGAATTTGGTCCAGAAGCAAACGAAGACCTCAAAGGCGAGGTTGAACTTCTCATCCGTGAGAAGTTCACAAACGCTGAACTTCAAGCGATGGGGTTGTGGTACATTGCGGTGCTCCATAATCCGATCACTGATTCTGGCGGCCACCCGCGCGTCCTCTATTCGGATCGGTTCGTTGGTTCGTACGTGCGTGCCTACTACGATGGTCCTGGCGGTCAGTGGCGCGCCCGTGGGGCTTTTGCCTCCCTCGCAAGTTAGCGCTTAGACTTCGGTCACTGAGAACTTTTAGTTCCTTTGACCTTAGTCCTATCAGCTCGTATATTACAGAAATGTGGTATACGAGCTTTTGTTTTGTATACTTGAGAATGAGAGTAGGTTAATGAATGCACGATCACGGTTTTGCATCGCCGAAATCAGTATCCATACATCAAGAATATCTACGATCAAGGTTTTAGATAGAGTGGTGCATGCCGTCTACAGGTGTCTACATATGACCTGTAGACTAGACACTTCAAAAATGAAGTTACTTGGTATATCTTTTTGGGTGATTATAATCACGAATAAAATTCATCTTGAAGATTTGTAGACATTTCAACAAGAAGTGGCACAGATGGAAAGATATATACTTCTGACGGCAACCCGAACGTCCTCTATTCGAATCGGAACGATGGTTCGTACGTGAATGCCAACTACGATAATCCTAACGATCAGTGGAACGACAATGGGGCTTTTGCCTCCCTCGCAACTCACTTCATTTCTAAAGGCAGACACTCGTGTCGGCCTTTAGTTTTTCTTCTCTATCATTTGCTTTGTCAGTTGTCCGTGCCAACCGCCTAATACCCTTCCAATTTCAGAGGTTTTTTCAGAAATGGCAATATATTTTTTCGTAACCCTTCACACCTTGAAATAGAAACTTGATAAACTCTTTATTTTTGAACAGTTTTTAGATATAAAGATTTTTAATAATCCCATGAATTTTCTTAAAAGTTCTTCTTTTATAACAAAACCAACTTGAGAGTGTGAGAGGTTACATTTTTTCAGATCAAGTGATTTTGTTTCAAAAGAATAGTAAAAAGTTACTTCTGCAACTCATTTGCAAAAAAAAGCCCCAGAAGAGGCTTTTTAAGTACAAAATTATGCCAAGCATTTTAATCACCAACATAACATCTACTTACACCATTTCTGTCGACCATGA
>JAYVXX010000078.1:0-2023 GCA_043784805.1 Minisyncoccota bacterium
ACCAAAATTGGGATCAATGATCACAATCTCTGTACCAGAATGTTGGAATTCTCGCATTGCCCTCAGAATGTTCTTCAGGTAAATGGTCGGAATAGTGCAGAATGAGAATGAAGCGAGAACACAATCAATGTTTAAACATCCTATTGCTTCGTGCTCTTCCGCCCAAACCTCTAACGCACGTGCTAGGTTTAACCCATCGTAGTGAATATAGATGCCTCGGGGGTCAACCTGTCTCGCAACTGCGAGCTCTTCCTTACTAATATCAATGCCGATTACTTGATGCGCGCCGAGCCTGTAGAGATCGGCGGCATTTGTGGCGGGGCCACAACCAAAGTCGAGAACTGTGCGACCAGTTAGGTCACCGAAATGACTGAGAGCAGGCTTGCGGCCAATCTCATACTCCATTCCTTTTTCAGTATTTGTGTACGCTGTGTAATTGTTAACGAATGTTCCGTAGCTGTCGTTTATCATGTTCGTGTTTGTCCTTCCTAGAGCTCATATAAGCCTTTCGGACGACGTGACTATATGATAAAACGCTATTTTTATCAAGCACTGTTATGTCAATTTTCTCGTTTCACTTGATTAAAAATGAATAATCTGTCATAATATTATGTACACATGGAAGACACAAAAATCATCTACGAAACCCTCAGTCGGCTCGGAATTAGTCGAAGTCAATCAAAGCTCTACCTTGAGTTTTTGAAACAAGGCCCTGCCAATGTCGCTCAAATGGCTCGTGCACTGAACACCAGTCGTCAGGCCATTTACCTGTTGCTCCCTGAGCTCCTAGACCGTGGACTCATCAAAGAACTCACCCAAGCGAGGCGCACCCTCTACGAGGCGCTTCCACCTAGCCAGCTCTTTGCCCTCCTTGAAGACTTAAAGGCACGACTCGATGCAGTGGTTCCTGCCCTTACTAATCTTCAGAGTCATCCGGTCGAGGTTCCTCTCGTAACTATTTATGACACCCCCCTCGCCATGCGAGATTGGTATCGACATTTTTTGGCGTCTGTAAAAGAAGGTGAGGAGTTTCTCCTGTACGATAGTGGGAACATTGAGAACTGGTACAAGCTGGATCCTGAGTTTTATAAGAACTACATGGAGCAGCAGCTCAAAAAAGGGATTAAGCTTCTCTGTTTGCTACCAGAACATAAAAAGAATGGAGAATTTATTCAGCAGGTTGGCTGGTCAATATCTGAGTATCGTCACACCTCAAAGACACTGAGTACAAATGTCGAACAATGGATTTGGCGGGACAATATCTGTTACCAGAGTATTCAGGGTAATAAGACCAGTTTGATTGTGATTCGTTCAAAAGAACTGGCAGAGTTTAGCCGGAAACAATTTATGGAGATTTGGGTCGGGGCTAAAAAGTGACGTACTAGAGAGACTTATCAATCGCCTGAAGTGCCTTGTAGTAACTAAGTGAAAGGCGCATGGAAATGTCTTTGGTCATCTTCTCGGCCATTGGTCGGAGCGCTTTTTCAATTTCGATGATCAATTTCTTCCCCTCCAGCGTCAGGTGAATGTTCCTACTACGCTTATCCTCTTCGTTGGCAGTACTCTCAACCAACTGCTTCTCTTCAAGCTGCTTCAGCATGCGGGTAATGTAAGGAATTTCAACTGCGAGCAAACTGGCAATTTCGGTGCTGGTAAGGCGCTTATGCGTATTCAACAATCCCAAAATTGCCCATTCACTTAAATTCACCCCAGCGGGGCTGAGTTCTTTGGCGAGTACATCACGCAGGCGGCGATAGACCCGGTCTTGCAAGGTTGCAACTTCATAAAATGGTGGGATGATGCTCTTCATTTCCTATCTATTATTTAACTTAGTTTACTATATACATTCAGATCAGTTCTGTCAATTTGATATATTTACAGATCAAATCTGTGTTATTTCCAAAGTATTGACAAGAGTTTTTAATAATGTTTTACTTACCTAAGTTAACTAACTAGATTAAGTAAATGTATATGGAAGAGAAATCTTTTTTCAGTACGGGCGTCGTAGTCGCCTTGGTCCTAG
>JAYVXX010000079.1:0-2018 GCA_043784805.1 Minisyncoccota bacterium
TCTTTATCGATAACCCAAGACTTCGAAACACTGTGAGTGTTCCTATAATTTTTGGAAGTTCATGAGTGATGATACCGACTGTAGCAGCATAGCCTAAAAGCGGACTTACCAGGTAGGTCATACCTATGACAGCACCATCGATAAGTGAGTGGAATGCTTCGCTGATGACAACCCCTTTTGCACCTTCGAGCTCAGTTGCATGACTGTGCTTGTGCGAGAACTTAGAAAGAATAAAGAGGGTGATTCCTGCGGTGATACCACCTACGAGGACGTCAGTGAGCCCCAGGCTCTTGCCGTGCTCTGCTATGGTGTCAACAATTGCCACCACAAGAAGCAGAAGTCCGAGAATGAGAAGCACTATTTTCCATGGGCCATTAAAGAGACTACGACGAAGGAGAAGTGCTACAACAGCAAGCAAAGGAAGGACACTTGCCGAGAGAGCCATGAAGATAAAGTTTGTCGTCATGATATATGAGATAACTATAGCGTGTCTGGTGCATATCTGCAAGTTAATCGCATCTAGTAGACCAGGATGGCACCTCTATGCTATAGTGAGTATATGGCATTATATTCTCAGGAAGAATTACAGACGATGATACAGGAAGCGGGATTGCGTATTACTGGACACCGTATTACGGTTCTCTCTACGGTTGCGAAAGTGAAGCAACCGATTACAGTGTATGAACTTGTGGAAGTGCTTCGTAAGAAGGAAAATATCGATCAGGCGACCGTGTATAGGAATCTCTCAGTACTTCATGAGGCAGGGCTTCTCCGTCGTTTGGACTTTAACCATGGGCATGCTCATTATGAGCTTGAGACAGGAAGAGCATCTCATCAGCTCGTATGTCACACCTGTGAGACTATTGAGAAGATAGAGGGAATTTCAATTGATGATGCGGTGAAGAAGATGCTTAAGAAAAGTAAGAAGTTCAAGAATGCAACCACACATTCTATTGAGATTTACGGGCTCTGCAAGTCTTGTACCTAGTTTTCGTCAACATATCTTAGCTTCTTTGTTGTGGGTCACAGCTCGCTCGTCACCGTACTTGATGTACGCCTCCTTATATTTATTTTCGTCCAGGACGTGAACCTTGCTGGTGTAGCCTCGAATCTAATGCTATTTTTTTACAAAAACTTAGATACAAGAACCCATTTTGATATACTAGAAAGATATATGATTAAACTACATCAAAAAGCCCCAACATTTTCATTGTTAGATCAGCATGGTATTACTCACACCTTGGAACAATATATCGGGAAGAAAGTCCTCATCTACTTCTATCCGAAGGATGATACGCCGGGATGCACGACAGAGGCGTGTAATTTCCGTGATAACTATGAAGCACTCAAAGCAGTGGGACTTGTGGTTGTAGGTGTGAGCAAGGACAATGTGAAGAGTCATAAGAAGTTTGCAGATAAGTTTGAAATTCCATTTCCCCTCCTCTCAGATGAAGATGGGTTACTGTGTGAAGCCTATGGCGTCTGGATGAAAAAGAAATTCATGGGTCGTGAGTATATGGGAATCGCTCGCATGAGTTTCCTGATTGACGAGAAGGGGGATGTCGCAAAGGTCTACGATGAGGTGAAGCCCAAGGAGCATACACAAGAAGTCGCGAAGGATATCCTGTGAAAAATAAAGAACCCTCACAGCAAACTAACGAGGTAGTAACTACAATGAACTCGTTACGCGTATACATAACGGAGTAAGCTCCGAGGTATGTAATCCTTTGTAAACTTCCAAGAAGTGAACCTGCTGGTTCATTCTCGGATCGGAAGAGAAAAGAGTACTTCTCGTTACAATCGTCAGTTAAGCTGTTAATCTACTGATTCGTCTGCGTTGTTAATAAAAGCCAAGCAGTTGCCTGCTTGGCTTTTTCGGTGCACGGCGCAATTACTCTAGAAATGGGAGAATCTGTTCTAGTTCTGGATAGTTCTCAACCCCGAGTAAGTTCTCATCCAGGATAAGAATAAAACTCGCACGTTCCAAGTGAGGGCTCTTGCTCGCTTCTTCTAAGCTC
>JAYVXX010000080.1:0-20209 GCA_043784805.1 Minisyncoccota bacterium
GAAGTCTTTGAAAAAGCAAAAGTTCTTCAAGTAACAGATGAAGGGACGACCACTATACCTGGCTCCGACACGTCATCACACATACAGATGTGGAAAGCAGAGATAGTAAGCGGACAGGACGTAGGGAGAATAGTCACCTTCAAGAATGACTATACGCAGTTACAAGTGGGTGATGTCTTCTATGCTCGACACCAGACAAATAGTGTAGATGGGGTAGATTTCTGGACTGTATCTGACCCCTATAGGCTAGATGTCGTGTTCGGTCTTGCGATTATTTTCGTGCTTCTTATATTCATCTTCGGAGGGATTCAAGGAGTAAGGGGACTCGCCAGCTTGATTGGCAGCTTCGGCCTTATTTTCTATATACTCATTCCTAACATCTATCAAGGCCACTCTGCTGTCTTTCTAAGTATCGGTGTTGCTTCGCTTATTATTATTGTAGGTTCATATATCACCCATGGATTCAATAGGACGACAACGGCGGCAGTATTCGGCATGATATGTACGGTTCTTATTACAGGGGCTGGCGCGTATTATGCTGTCCATATGGCGCACTTAAGTGGCTACAGTTCGGAAGAGAACACCTACCTCAGTCTTGATACGAAGGGTGCGATAGATATGGTAGGTTTGTTATTCGGTGGTATCATTATCGGTCTCCTAGGTGTTTTGTATGATATCGCTATTGGACAAGCCGTAGCTGTGGAAGAGCTCTTAAGCGCAGGGAAACATCTGACGCGTCTGGAAGTTTACACACGTGCTATCCGTATCGGCCGTGAGCATATTGGGGCATTAGTGAATACCCTTACAATAGCATATGTCGGCGCGTCTCTCCCTCTCCTCCTTCTCATGCAGAGCTCAAATACAGGCTTACTTTTCATCCTAAACAGTGAAGTATTTTCCACTGAGATTATACGCATCCTCGTCGGTAGTATCGGTCTCGTGCTTGGGGTACCGATAACGACTCTTATCTCTTCCTATATGTTACATGGAAGAAACGTGCAGGACGAGGGAGTGCACCATCATCATGGGCATCATCACTAACATCTAGAGATATATCTTGTCGATATAACACCAGGTAAAGTCCTCGCCAGGCGTGACTGACTTCATGATTGGATGGTTGGTCGCTTCGAAGTGTTTTGTCGCATGTTTGTTCTTGGAACTATCACAGCAGCCGACATGGCCGCAGACAAGGCACATACGAAGTGATACCCATTCGTCACCAATCTTCACACAGTCGACACATACAGTTATATCGTCAGGTTGGGTATCTTCGTGGATTCGGTCAGTATGGGTACAAGTAGCTTGAGACATAGTAGATGAAGAATTGTATTAGTATAGTAGTAGATGAACGAAGTAAAGCGTAGATACCTCATAATGCTATGTGATATCTTCCTCTCCTTTGACCAGAAACGGAAAAAAGAGTAGAGTTTAAGGGAACCAGTTCACTTAGAAAGGTGGATAGTATGTCACGACGAATGACTTTCAAGCCCTTTAAGCCGTATGACGTGGACCGAAAATGGGTAATAGATCCATTTGCGCGCAAGTTACAACGACTACGAATAGGTAAAGATGCGATGCCTAGTCGACGTCCTCTCCCGCGTTTTAGGATACCGGTTTGGTTGAAAATTTCTCTGTCAATCCTTCTTACATTTCTGTGTGCAATGTTTATCGTCCGGGTAGCCTACGTCATCATCAGGATTGAAGTGGCAGAAATGAAGCCCGGCAATCACTGTATCGAGTTTCCTGTTAGCATCTGCTGGTACAAGCCAGCAAAATAGTGATGTGGTAGCAGTTCAAAACCGCCGAAGGATTCTGCGGTTTTTTGTTGCGTATTACTTCACCATATCAGGATTCCTAAAAAGTTGTTTCCTATTGATAAGTAAGGGGATGACACCAATTGCTATTCCTCCAATTCCGATGATGTTGGTGACGACATCAAATGTCGGGATGCTATAGAGCGCAATGAAGGAGAGAAAAAGTCCGCTTACCAGAGGCCAATAGACATGCGTAATTGCTTGCCAAAGATTTCCGATAACCTTATTTCTAAAATACCACGCACAGGCGAGGCCTGTGAGTCCGAGATAGAAGCAAATTTGGAAACCGAGACCACTGATAGAATCTTTCAAGATGACATTGATAGTCGGGAGGTATGATGATATGAAAAGTAAGATGAGTCCCGTGATCCAGATGAAGAAGATGGCCACGTACGGAGTCTGCCAGGTTGGGTGTAACTTGGAGTACCTGCTGTGGAGTGCCCCAGCACGACCCTTGGCGAATATAGTTCTCGTGAACTGGAGGATCTGTGTCTCGACCGTCCCGACGGTGGAGAGAAGGACGGCGATGATGGCAACATATCCCCAGGTCTTTCCGAAGAGCTTATCTGCGATGGCAAAAATGATATTGGTGTTGTAATGTTGTATCTCCGCGTCAGTTAAGAGAAGTAATGTAATGACAATGAAGACAAGAAAGAAGATGATGAGGAATATCATCGACCAGAATGCCGCGCGTCCTGGGGTCTTCGTCGGATCCTTGGTCTCCTCGCTTAAGTTCATTGTGACATCCCATCCATAATAGAAGAATATTGCAACCAAGGCACCGTCAGCAAAGAGTGCAGGTGAGAGACTAAATGGGGAGAACCAATTCCATGAAAAAGTGTGTGCTGAAATGAGATGCGGGAAGAGCGTGAAGCTCGCGATAATGATGGCACCCAAGATGAGACCTTCGACAATTGTCATCACCACTTGCACGTAACTGGTGAGCTTGATACCTTTTACTACGACAGCACTTATGAATGTGAGCCAGAGCGCCGCAATTCCCGTGACCCAGTTCACGTTATTCATGAGGTCTGGTTTGACGACGAGAAGTGTTGCGTTAGCAGCTGGTATCATCGCGGATACCATGAAGATACAGCACAGTACAAGGAGTGACCAGCCGGCGAAAAATCCCGCAGTCTTTCCGAATACCATGCTCACCCAAGCATAAGACGTGCCAGCATTCGGTGCGACGCGGTTCAAGTTGATGAATGCAAACGCGATGCCAAACATGATGAGACCGCATACAAGGATACTCGCCGGGGAAAAGATGCCAGTAGTTGCGACAATGGTGGAAGTTGTAATCTCGATACTGTAGGCTGGAGCAGTACCTGCGATACCCATCACGATAGACTCCACGACACCGAGGGATTGAGCACGCAACTGTGTTGTTTCATTCATGGTTATACGTGGTATTTTTTCAAATAATCATCCAAATGTAAAGGATCTCTGAAACATCTCCTTTTGATTTAGTGATGATGAGGTCGGTGGTATGCTTCTGGGTCAGTCTGGACGATTGTACCACCAACAATTGGATTGTTCGGGCCTGTGCAGGTGAAGGTCCAGATTCCTTTGCTATGAGTATCATGGTGGAGATTACTAAGTGACCCTTCCAAAAGATCACGATCATAACCGTCGAGCGCCCCACTAAATTTTACGAACTTCATGAGTGCCTCAAGTGGAGTTTTCTCCTCGTATTGGCTGATGCCGATAGTGTTATCTGAAAAGTTTAAGAGGACAGTGAAGAGGTTTTTCATTTAGAAAAGTATACCATTAAGATTAATCTTGAAACAAAATTGACCCTCCGTGCGTAGTATTAGTGTAATCAATTAGTATTGGTATTATTTAATGCGTATTAGAATTAACATATTTATGACAACAAAGATAAAAATAGCTTCATCATTAGTAGCACTTAGTTTTCTAGCGAGTCAGGTAGCTTTTGCTATGGAACCAGCAACAACTGGCACCACAGCACATGAAGAATCCTCTTCCATGACAGATTCAACGAAGAAATCAACAGAGATGAGTACAGAGCGAAAGGCCTGTGTCAGTACTGCAAAGTCCACTCGAGAGGCTGCAGTCAAGGCTGCAGGGGATACTGCAAAAACAAGCATGACCACTGCAAAAACCACACGAGATACGGCCATCACTGCCGCAAAGACTGCGTATGAGACTGCTGTGAAAGCTATCACAGGAAAAGATGCTGCTGCAAAAGCTGCGTATAAAGCCGCAAAGTCTACAAGAGAAGCAGCGGTCAAGTCGGCTAACGTTACGTATAAGGCATCTGTGAAGGATGTTGCTGCTACTAAGGCTACAGCAGTTAAGGCTGCATGGGATGCATATGCTACAGCAGTCAAGGCGTGCCCTGCTAAGTAATATACCGCATACGAATTCGTAGAAGTATAGTGCAACAAAAACTATCCCCTGGAGGGGATAGTTTTTGTTGCACTATCTTGATACTCTAGGTATTTACGTTCGCACCTCAAATCGATACGAAAGCAGTCTATTTGCTATATAGGTTATTCCAGCTAAGTTAAGGAGTACTGAAAGAATGATTTCTACAGGTATGATTTGAAAGAATTTTTCAAACACAATATTCGCGACAAGAAAGCCTGCGTACGAGTCCATCGTAAAATCCCGAACCATGTCAAAAAACTCCACTTCGATAAGCTTACTATTGATATGTAATCCGAGTATGAGTATATTGACCAAAAACACAGCAAGCACAATCACTAAAAGTGGTCGGAGTTTCAAGTAGTTTACTCTCTCTAAGATAGCTTGATGAAGTCCCATAGGCATCTCTACCTCATGGAGTATGTGTAGTTTTTGATCAATTGGTTCCATAGTCTTTGAGAAGGTTTTTTAGTTCTGCTTTTCCTCTACTGATATGTGTCTTCACAGTGTTGATTGGGATAGATAGTATCTCTGCTATTTCCTGATAGCCGAACCCTTCCTTGTAGAAGAGAATGATTGGTTTCTTGTAATCTGGCTTGATTGCTTCTAAAGCGTTGGTCACGTCTGTTGCGAGACCCTCTGTAGTAGTATACGTACTAAGAGCATGGAATGTTTCATCTTCCTCTTCTAGATTAATGCTTTTTCGTCCTTTAGGACTCCTTAGGAAGTCATATGCTGTATTGGTCGCAATAGTGAATATCCATGACTTGATATTTCGGTCGGGGTCGAGATTCTTATGGTTGATGTAGACCTTGATGAACGTATCTTGCGTGATGTCCTTAGCGTGTGGCGGATCTCGCACGATGCGCAGGCAATAGTTATAAACAGCTTTCTCATGAACCGACAAAATATACTCAAAAGCAGAAACATTTCCTTGTTTGAATGCTATGAGTATGTCGTGGGGGATGGGTTCCATGGTATTCTTGTCCTATTTTACGGATAGATTGATTATAGCAATTAAAGGGAGAAACAGTTTTATTAGAAAGTAGTGAGCAGGGTTCGAAAACGTCGTGTTTGACATTTAATATAATATATTGTATATTATATTACAGAATGCAGTACGGTCGTATTGCACATTTGTCACTAGAGGAGAAGAATCATGAAACGAATCATCAATAGGGGTGCATGGGGTTTTGTGAAGCTTACTTTGGAAGACTGTAAGTACGTGCCACTCTTCTTGATTGGCCGCGCGCCATCTTATCAAGATGAGTATGGAGACTACGATGAGCCAATCTATGCAGGCTCCATGATGTGCTTCATCTTGCTCTGGCTTGGACTGACTCTTATTTTTTATGAGATGTATCCGGAGAGTATCAATAACCTCATAGTGGGGAACATGCCGAGCCTCTCTTCCTCGTTTGCTGTCGGACTCATGAGCATGGTGATCTACCTGATAGCCTCCTATCTTCTAGTTAAGCTCATCATGGCGCCTTCCGAGTTCTTGAATGCTCGTGAAAGGAATCCTCGCAGGGACCTCGACAAGAGTGTACCGCCCTCGTTCTGATTTTCGTGGTATCGTGCCACACTTCACAAACCCGTCTCCGACGGGTTTTGTTTTACCTAGAAAGTACTGTGCTTTAAGCCAATTGACTGGCTTCATATGCCATGGTAGTGTCAAAGGTACGCTGTACTACAGTGCTGTAGATCTTTTTAAAAACCAACCTAACTTGAGGAGTTTCTCATGGGACACCCGAATGAAATGTTTTGCTTCGCACGTCAAATTGCCGGTGGCACTGTCAAGAATGCATATGATTTCGCAGTACTCTGCTCACCACAATTTTTCAAGGATACGAGTTTTGAGACATCGACCTTGAAAAATAACTTAAGGAGTGCTCTCGATAAACTCACCTACCTGGCATATCTGAATGAGAAAAGTCGTATCGCATTGGCCAAGAGGGAGATTGCGGAAAAGATACGGGAGAACACGAGGGTTGCCCGGAGAATGATCAAGAAAGTCAAAGCGAACAAGGCCATGTTCACACCGTACGTGTGGGCTATCGCGATGTGGTCACCTCCGACGGAGGTTCACAAGGAACTCAAAGAGTTCATGCTGGATGAAATCAAAGGCTATACCTCTCTTAGTTGTGATCTCGAGTATTGGCAAAATTTCAAATCCACGAGCTCCGAGCAAACTCCAGTTGAGCACGCGGAGTTCATTGTTGATGTGACGGAAATGCTGGCCCTTACCTATGACAGAGAAATAGATAGGCTTGAGGAAGCGGAGAGCATCCATGATATCTTCATGCAACAACTGAGAGCATCCTTCCACGCCTGATTCCAAGTACGACTCCACCCACTCCAACGTCTCGCATGTCGGGGCGTTTTGTTTTATTTAAATTATGTTGAGCATCACAAAGTTTCTTATATCAGATGCAGGTCTTTGCTAAGTAAAATGGCATGAGATACGAGGCGCTTCATCTTTTTTCGATTAAGACGTATATAGACATACGTCGCATGAGAAAAAATATGAAGCAACAAAGTAGATCATGTCATTTTACGACGTAAAGTAAAGACCGCCCCTCTGGTAAGTATGGCGGTCTTTACTTTGTTCTTATATTACTAAAATTGCAATTAAGAGACGTCTTTGTTTGATGCGTATGGTTGCTTCTAAGCTTTCGACGGAACAACTTTTTTGGGAGCTGTCTTTGTGGAAACCTTAGACGCTACCGTCTTGTTAGCAACCTTAATAAGAGATTGCTTACCAGTTGTTTTTGAAGCCGCATCTGCTTTTTTATCGGCATCGATAAGAGGGGCTTGTGACACCCACTCCACTAGTCTCTTTGCTTGCGCTAGAGCTTGCACTTTCTTCTCAAATTTTTCGGATGAGACGACGAGCTTACCTTCGCGAGAGAGGAGCCTATAGTGATACATGCCCTTCTTATCCTGATAGACTTCAAGGATTGTCGTCTTTGACATTCTTTTTCTATACTTAAATTTCCGATAATGAAACAACTGCCTACACGTAATTGTAACAGCACTCCATGATATACTCAAGCGATACTAGTGGAGTTATACACATTTGAGGTAAGAAGCAGGAATCATGGATTAAGAATATGGAGTTAAAGATACAGAAAAAAATTCAGGGAGAGGATAAGATCTTTATCAAGGAAATCCTCCGATATAATGCGAAATTCGGGAGGCATGGGCTTATGTGGAGGAAGAAAATCAATCCGTACAGGATACTCGTGAGTGAAGTGATGCTTCAGCAGACCCAAGTAGCGCGCGTACTTCCGAAGTTCGAAGCCTGGATGGAGAAGTACCCGACGCTTAAAGTACTTGCTGAAAGTTCCCTAAAGGATGTGCTCGTGCTTTGGCAGGGACTTGGATATCAGAGGCGTGCCAAGGCACTTTTCCAGATCGCACAGGTGACGTCACGATTGCCAAAGTCATATGAAGAGCTGCTACTCCTTCCTGGTATCGGGCCTTATACTGCTTCAGCTATATGCGCTTTCGCGTACGACATCTTCACTCATCCTGTACTTGAGACTAACATTAGGACAGTGCTTATCGAATACTTCCACCCGGGAGAAACTGACATCCATGATGGAGTGCTCTATGATGATCTGACGCGGCTAGCAGCATATAAGGAAGTGATCAAGGCAGGTGGACGCATCTGGTACTATGCTCTCATGGATTATGGCGCATACTTGAAATCAACACGCATATCCCACAACAAGAAAAGCGCACACCATACGGTGCAAACCAGATATGAAGGATCGTTACGGCAGTTGCGAGCGAAGACCCTCTTTGCCATAACCCATGGTGAGTCGCTTCCAGCTGATGAAAGACTTGAAGAAGTAATTAGGCAACTACTTAAAGAAGGATTTATTAGCAAGAAAGGAAAAAAGTATTCTGTTGTCTAGCGACAGCTAGATGATAATTAAAATGGTCACAAGCGAAAGCTTGTGACCATTTTCCTAGACCAGATCAATCGAGAGTTAGTCGTTATTAGGCTCTGGGATGTATGCAGCGATCTCCCTTGCTTCGATAGATTTGAGGTGCAGTTGCTTACCAAGAGGAGAAAGCTTGTAGTCACTGGTGGAGTTCACACCATGAACAAAAATACTTTCTATGAGATTACGTTGCCGGGCACTTTGAAAAATTGGCAGATTAAGAATAGCGACCTTGAGATATGTCCCTGATTTTCCATCTTCATTTGCAAAAATCTGCTCCACTTGTGGAATGCTTAGTGCGTGGTATGTCAACTTTGCTGAAATCTTGTTGCCTCCCTCGGAAGTATAGAGTGCTTCCAAAAGTTCTTCGAGAGTCGTAATAGTAGACAGGAGAGGGACCATGTCTGCCTTTCTATGTTTTGGATTTAAAGAACAGAACTCTAGTTTGTGCCAAAAAACAGTCTTTGTCAAACCGTTCGATGCTGGAGAACGTGTTACTGTATGCCACACTCCTTAAGGAGTGTCTCTACCTGTTTAGGGCTCAGGATATGAAGGGCTTTTGATTTGAGACCGTGAATGACAAACGACATGATACGGACACGCTTAAGCGACATGACGGTTAGGTTAAGGGCATTTAACATGCGTCTGATCTCATGCTTCTTCCCTTCGGTCAAAATTATCTTAAGAGAATATCCTTCGTTATAGATCGATACGGCTTTGACGGGAGCATACTGGGTCTCTTGAGTACGGATGCCTTTCTTCAAGAGTGTGACGACACGTGGCGTAGCTTTCTCCCTGATAACTACCTCGTACTCTTTCTCCCGAGCAAACTTTGGATTAAGAAGTGCATCGACAACACGGTAGTCATTGCTGTAGAGGAGGAGGCCCTCACTTTCCTTATCGAGCCTGCCAAGCGGCTCGCACGATGGGAGATCAGGATGTCGTCCTGTCACTTCGCCCCGTGGCTTATGATAGAGAGCGTAAACCATGTCGCGCTGCACAGTTTTCACGGTGATGATGTTACCCTTTGAGACTTTGCTACCAAGGGTTGCAGGTTTACCATTGATGGTAATCTGATTATTCGTAATGAAGTTATCAATCGTGCGGCGGGAGCCGATTCCTTCATCTCTTAGGAATACGTTGATTCGTTTTGGTTCTTTGTTAGTGGCTTTAATTTCTTTCATAAATAGTTAGCTAGCGGGTATCCTTCATAGGAAGCACATAGGAGATATTCCACAATATAGCACATCCGAGGATAAGGAACATCAGTTGTGGGTGTATTACGAGAAATGGTGCGACTATAACGCCAACGGTTCCTACGATGATGGTTGCAGTACCACGCATATTGATAAAGAGTGCCGTGAGCGATGGATCCTCCGGACCAATCTTTTTGAAGTAATAGCCAAAGGCCATGGTCTCAACGAATGATGCGCCGATACGTGAAAGGAGGAGTACAAACGCCCAAAGATGGACATTAGGGGAAGTGATGAGGATGATAGAGAATGTCGTCACGGCAAGGATGAGAAGTCCGATGATGAGCATCTCTTTTTCGCCAAATTTCCTATCTGCCAAAAACCCAAGCTCATACGGCAAGAGTACGAGAGGAATGAGCGCAATAGGGAGAATCACCGTAAGATACGTGGTAAGCGGAATACCGATGAGCGTTAGGTAGATAGGGGAGTAGATGACCATTACCGCATAGAATGATTCGACGGTGAGGGAGCCGATCAAAGCCGCTTTTAAGTTCTTGTCTCGGAAAGCTCGACGGGAGGCTTCAAGGAGATCAATTGTATGGTACGCTTGCTCCTTCACATGGCTCAAGTACTTTTGCACCAAGAGCATATAGGGTATGAGAATAAGTGCTGCGACCGTATAGAGCGTGGAGAAGGATGAAACCATGAGAATGAGCCCACCGATGAGCGGGGAGATTATGACACCCAAGTTGAGGATGGCGAGGAAGAGTCCTCGGATACTAGCGACTTTTGCATGCGCACTAAAGCTCTCGATGAAGACGTTAAGCGAGATATAGAGGAGTGTCTGCAATACGAAATGGATGACGAAGATAAACGGAAGAAAGTAATGGTTCCCGGTATGTCCAAAAAAGAGCAAGGTGATAATGTCGAGTGCCGCTACACCTAAGGTGAAGCGATAAGTATGGAAACGCTTAATTGATTTTGCGACACGAATCGAAGCAAAAAGTGCGAAGAGACTTCCACAGACATAGGTCGCACTCACTATGGAAGAGTTGAAGTAGATATGGATATATGAGGACGTGGCGTAGAGAGGTATGGCATATGATAATGCATAGAGGAATGTCATCGCATAGGTGACGAGGAGGAGCTTGTTGCGGAGGATGGAATGCATGGATAACCTATAGTATATCAGAGACAGGGGTTAGGGTTTTGGGGATAGGGTATAGTGAATTCGCCATACAAAAATGCCCTCAGATATTTTTTCTGTGGGCATTTCTATTTTTCAAGATTACTTTATAGAGATGTACCTGTATTTTCTCTTACACACTTATGATTACGGGGATAATCACTGGACGCTTAGCGGTCTTTTGGAGAAGGAACTTGGTAGTTGCTTCAGCGACATCTTGCTTCATCTGGTCGAGATTCATGAATCCTCCACGAGCAAGTGAATCATCGATTACTTTCTTGGTGAGGAGTCGTGTCTGGTAGAGAAGATCCTGAGACTCTTTCAAGTAGACGAATCCACGGGAGATTAAGTCAGGGGATTTCTTAAGAGTATGCGTGTGACTATCGATGACACCAATGACGACGAACATACCATCTTCTGCCAATGTCTGGCGGTCACGCATGACGACATCTTGAATCTTCCCAACAGAGGTTCCATCAACCACAATCATTTCCCCTGGAGCCTTTTCCTTGAGTACCATGATTGCATTTCCTTCATTCCTGATTTCGATGACAAGACCGTTGTCTGGGATGACAATGTTTTCTTCCATCATACCTAACTTACGCTCAAGGTCAGCATGCACGCGAAGCATGTAATGATAGCCGTGGACAGGGATGAAGAACTTAGGGTGAATCTTTCGATGTATCCAAAGAAGCTCCTCAGCATTCGCATGCCCCGAGGAATGGACGTCTGATGTCTTGTAATGGATAAGATGAGCACCTTGACGTGAGAGCTTGTCCTTTAAGTTCTGTACTGCGCGTTCGTTTCCTGGTACGACAGATGATGACATGAGAATAGTATCCCGTGGAGTAAGGCGTATGAACTTGTGCGTCTTATTCGCAATACGACCGAGCGCCGCAAACTCTTCACCCTGCTGACCAGTTGCTAAGATGATGAGTTTGTTCTCAGGGTAGTGAGGAATCTCTTCAAGGGAGATAAGTGTCTCAGGCTTTACTTTGAGCATATTTGCAAGCTTGGCAATCTCGACGTTTGTCTTCATACTTCTTCCTTCGACAACAACTTTTTTGCCATATCTCTCTGCAGTCTCTAACATGAAAAGCATACGCTCCACTTGGGAAGCAAACGTACTGATGATGAGGCGTCCAGCGGTCTCACGGATGATAGTCTCTATATTTCTGTAGACAACACTGTCTGAGATAGAGAAACCTGGGTTCTCGCAGTTAGTCGAGTCAGCCATGAGGAGAAGTGTCTTCCTATCTTCGAAGACTTTATAGCGGTCTATCTCGTCATCTGTTGGTATTCCTTCATTGTGCTCAAGGCGTAGGTCTCCTGTGTGAACGATATCTCCATATGGTGTCTCGATAATGATGCCCATAGAGTCCGGTATAGCGTGAGTCACTCCGAAGAATCGGACTTTGAGGTCACCGAGTGTTACAGCATCACCTTTCTCGACGATGTTAATCGTGAGAGCTGCAAGGTGAGGGAACTCTTCTTGACGCTTCTTGATCATGAGAGAGGTAAAGAGTCGGGAATAAATCTGTGGATTCCCTATGCGTGGCATAATATAAGGAATAGAGCCGATGTGGTCGAGGTGTCCATGAGTGATAAGCACACCCTTTATCTTGTGCTTATGTTCTTCAAGGTAGCGAGTGTTAGGAAGGATGAAATCAATACCAGGGGTATTAGTCTCAGTGAACTGTACTCCGCAGTCCACAATCAAAATAGTATCCTTGTATTCAACAAGACTCATATTTCTTCCGATCTCTTCAACACCACCCAAGTGGATGATACGAATATCACCATCTTTTAGTGGGGGGATATGGTCTGTCTCACGCTTGCCGGTTACAGTGGTGTCGAACTTCGGTCCGACCATGGAGCGTGCGGGTCTGTTGTTACGGCCACGGTTAGGATTAGGGCGCTGATTAACAGGCCTTCGAAATGGTGTCTGTGGTGCGGCTGGATTTGTCTCAGTTGGGCTTGCGGGCACTTCGTAGTTTGTTGTTGGGTTCATACTTGTTGGGTTATTAATGGATACTATTTTCAATGATTTCTAATAATGGTTTGTAATATGTTTTTGGCCACACTTTGTCCGTATACCTATACCAACTTTCTACGAGCGTGAATCGTGAAGCGTTCTCATAACTGTACAGTGGTAGTGGCGTCACATTCTTATCATTGGTGACATAAATAAGTGAGGGAGCAAATAAGAATATTCCCGGTACTTCATCAACGAATTCTTTTCGGACGGCTTCGTATGCTGTTGTACGTTCTACTTCGTCCTTGCTTTCTCGGAGCGTTTCTAAGTTGGTGTCGAGATCCTTGCTGACATAGTTGGAAATATTCAAGCCTGGGTAGGTGCGCTGAGATGAGTGCCAAAAAGCGTAGAGGTCAGAAGGGGACTCTGTGATAGCCCCAAAGAGAAGTGCTTGGAAGTCCCTATCTTTGATGACATTCTGATTAAGGTCAGAGACATCATAGACGGAAATGATAGCGGTTACTCCAACTTTCTGCCAGTCAGCTTTGATCATGTCAGCAACTTTTTTCATCTCATCAGTATTTATTGTCGCGAGTGTTATAGAAAAAGTGGTGGAGGCATTCTTAAAAGTCTTATTGGTAGCAAGGAGCCCTTTTGCTTTTTGAACGTTGTATTCTGAATTTTCCGTTCCATTATCAAATGGGTAGGGATTATTAATGACCTTGCCATATCTATATAATGCCTGGTCAACAATAGCTTGCTTATCAATTGCCATCTGAAGGCCAAGGCGGACATTCTTATCGGCTAGAGGAGAAAGTTTGTTAGGGTTAAAGAAAATAGCAAATGTACGAGGTAGGAGTGAGGTCTTGATGCTCGTTGTAGCTATGTTAAGGGAAACAACCTTTTCAGGGGAGATGCCATGCATTCTTGTAATGACTCCGTCTGTATATGCCTTCACAAGGTACTTCTCATTTTGATATGTAGAGAGAATGATTGTCTCTACATAAGGTCTTCCCAAGGTGTAGGATTCATGCGCTTTCAAAGTGAACTGAGTAGGGATTCCTGACTGCGTCGTGATGCTATTGAACTTGTATGGGCCACTTCCAATTGCATGTATGTTGAAATCACTAAGACTGACCTGGTCTTCAGTCAAGTTTTTCCAGACATGTTTCGGCAAGATCCCGATTGAAAGAGTTTGCATAAAAAGAGGGAACGGTTTTTTAAGAATAAATGTTAGTTGGTTATCGCTGCTTTTTTCTACCGTGACACCTTCCCATGCAACTCTAGAAGGACTTTTAATAAGGGGGTTTTGGATCATGTTCACGGTGTAGATGACGTCATCTGAGGTTACTTTCTCATTGTCATGGAATCGTGCCGCCTTCTTAATAATGACCTCATACCGAAGACCATCCTCGCTTTCAGTAATCGATTCTGCCATATCAAGTACAACGTCCCCACCAGCATTTCTTTTTGTGAGTCCAGCAAAAACAAGAGCGGTGAGGTCCTTGTCTTGTTCAGTTGAAGCAAGTACCGGGTTAATGAAGCGGGGAGTGCCAATGATTCCTTCTCGGATCTCACCACCATAGGTTGGTACAGTCCTTAAGAATCTCTGGTTAAAGAAAACAATTGCGGAGAAGAAAAACATAATTGATAGAGCAAATAGCGACCAGAAAAGTAAAACTTTTCCAGGAGTGAGTGACTTATAGATATGATAGACCTTTTCTCGTGTGGTCTGTATTTTTTGTACGTAATGTGATGTGTCCATAGTGAAATTCACAAAGGACTAACTACTGCTTGATGCTCTTACCGAATAACGACAGGATAAAGAAGGGACAAAGAAAAAACTATCGCTGTAAGAATAGTAAAGCGATGAAGAGTTTTTTCTGCTCCTCTCTTTTCAAGTGATGCTCCAGAACCACCATCTGCGCCAAAAGCACCTGACGCGTCGGTGTTAGCTCGTTGTATGAGTACAAGGGCAATAAGGAGAATCGCTAATGGTATCTGCACATGCACAATAGATAGCAACTGAAACATGGCCATACTATAGCATAAATGGCAGCTTTCTGCAAAGTAAGTAATTACACATCAGGAATGCTTTGAATGAGACTAGGTGTTTGGTAAGACCGCCTAGAGCACTGTCTTTAGAGCTTACTTTCAAGTACTTTTATCTCGTCAATCACTATGGTTTTTTCACCATTTCTCGTAGAAGTCTTGCCTCGCACAAGAAGAGGAACATCAAGGGCGATGAGGTCTTTGTAGCGTTTATATGTCTCTGGGAATACTGCTACTTCTATAGTGCCTTCATAATCGCGAAGTGATAGAAGGGCCATCTTATCACCTTTTTTTGTCACGGTGATACGGATATTTTCTATGATGATTGCGAGTGAGACTTCTTTTCCGTCCGCTATCTGGGTATGTACTTTTTCAATGCTTATTTTCCTCTCTTTTATTTTATCTTTCCAAGGGTCAAGCGGAAAACCGGATACGAAAAGACCAAGGAGATCTTTTTCCCAAATGAGTTTTTGTTTCTGGGTTGCGGCAGTAGCTTCCTTCATCACAAACGTTGAGTCTGTCGTTACTCCAAATAAGCTACCCTGAAGCAAGTTATCTTTGACGACATGTTTGTGGAATTCCAGGATACTCTCTAGGTTTGCAAGAATTTCATTTCTTTCAGCAAATTGATCGAGCGCTCCACACATAGTGAGAGCCTCAAGAGATTTTTTATTAAGGTTCTTATGGGTTACTCTTCTGATGAAGTTCTCAAGTGAGGTGAATGGACCGCTCTTTTTTCTTTCGGTGATTATTGCATCACTGATATCAACGCCAAGATTTTTTATAGTATAGAGACCAAAACGAATTTCTTCCTTTCCAGCTTTGTCAGCGATAACCGTGAATCCTCCTTCACTGTGGTTCACGTCCGGCGGCAGCACGACAATACCCATACGCTTACACTCTCCAACTATTTCTGAGATCTTCTCGATGTCACCACTTTCATTTGAGAGGATAGCCGTCATGTAGGCAACGGGGTAGTTTGCTTTCATGTATGCCGTCTGGTATGCCACACGACCATAGCTTGCAGCATGTGCCTTGTTGAAGCCATACGCTGCGAATGGCTCAATGAGCGACCAGAGCTCCTGACCTTTCTTAGAAGAGAGCCCATGTTCCAAAAAGCCATCGAGTAATTTTTTCTTCTGGTCCTGCATCTCAGCAGGTATTTTTTTCCCCATGGCCTTTCGAAGCTTGTCCGCTTCTAGCCACGAATATCCTGCCAAGTGAATGGCAATAAGCATCACATCATCTTGATAGACAATAACTCCAAAGGATTGATCAAGTATCGGTTCAAGTCGAGGATCAAGGTAGTCGATGAGGGCAGGGTCATGTTTTCGCCTTATGTATTCAGGAATCATTTCAAGCGGTCCCGGACGGTAGAGAGCTACCATAGCATTGATGTCAAAGATGGTACTCGGCTTCAGCTCCTTTAAGAAACGTGTCATTCCCGACCCATTCAGTTGGAAGAGTCCTCCTGTTTCTCCGCGAGCAAGCATAGCGAACGTGTTCTCATCTTCGAGGGAGATAGCTTCAATATCGACATCTACCCCATAACGTTCTTTTGCAATAGTAATAGCATCTCCAAGAATAGTCAGGTTTCTGATGCCAAGGAAGTCGAATTTTAGAAGTCCCGCGTCCTCAATAGTGTACATATCATATTGAGTGATGATTTTGCCGCCCTTCGGGTCCTTTTGAATCGGGGTGAATTCCCACAGTGGTCTAGGAGAAATCACAGTACCTGCAGCATGCACCGAGATGTGGCGAGCACACCCTTCCACTTTTTGAGCCATGTCGAGAATTTCCTGAGTCTCCCTATCGGTGTCATACATTTCTTTAAGCTCGGGAATTTCAAGAAGAGCGCTCGCAATTGTTACAGGGAATCCCTGTTTTGGAGGAGGGATCATTTTGCTGATACGATCCCCAACTACGTACGGGTACTTCATCGCGCGCGCAACATCACGGACAGCACCACGTGCCATCATTGTTCCAAATGTTCCAATCTGGGCGACGTTATCAATACCATACTTTTTTCGAGCATAATCAATCACCTCATCTCGCCTCGTGTCAGCGTAGTCCATATCAATATCAGGAGCCGAGGGTCTCTCGGGATTAAGGAATCGCTCAAAGGGGAGTTTATATGCCAAAGGATCACATTTCGTTACTTGAAGCAGATAGGTAACTAATGACCCAGCAACGGACCCTCGAATATTTGTCAGAATCTTGTTCTCGCGAGCATAGCGAAGGAGATCGTGTACGACAAGGAAGTAAGGGGAGTATCCTTTATCTTTAATGACTTTTAGTTCGTAGTCGAGTCTCTTCTTGATTTCATCAGTGAGGTCCATTTTTCGCACAAGAAGCCCTTCATACGCAAGTTCACGCAAATCTTCATCATAGTTTTTCTTGTACTCAATGTCAGGAAACACCCATCTTCCCAAAGGTATTTCTAAAGTGCATTGCTCAGCAATTTTTATACTATTTTCTAGCGATTCAGGAATATCTTTCAATAAAGAATTTTCCTCGGGGTTACTATCAAAGGCAAAATTATCTTTCTGAAAAAATTGAGTGTATTCATCAGATGAGTGCTCATCGCCATGAACCATGTAGAGTATTTTCTGCGCCGACTTGTCCTCTAGAGTAAGGTAGTGAGTATTCCATGTCGCTATAAGCGGGGTCCCGGTAGAGGCGGCAAGCTCTAATGTAGCTTGGTGTATGAGGAGCGCATTATCAATGTTCGTCTGAGGGTTCAGTTCTAGGTAGTATGAGTCGGGAAAGTTAGATGTGTAGAAGGACAATCGTTTCTTAGCTTCTTCCTTATCAATAATAAGAAGGTTGTTAACATCCCCCCAGAGCCCTCCAGAAATAACCAGGAGTCCATCCTTGTACTTAAGCAGTATCTCATCATTTAAAAGAGGCTCTACTGGGTTTTCCATGTTAACAAGAGAGGTTATTCTCATTAAATTCTGGTAACCATTAAAATCCTTTGCAATGAGGACGATCTGAAATTTTCTTTCGTTATACAGAATTGAAAACTCAACTCCAAGTATTGGCTTAATCCCAGCTTTCACACAGGAGCTATAAAATTCAATAGCACCGTACATATTGCTATAGTCAGTTATAGCAAGAGCCTGCATTCCTGCCTTCTTGGCTTCTTTGATAAGATCTGGCACTTTCGGGAGAGCTTTTAAGAGGGAGTAATGAGTATGATTTCTCAGATGGACAAACATAATAACTAAGTGTAACAGAATGAATATTATATTTATAATAATTACTTAAGATTGACTGGTAAAATTACCAAGAATTTTAAAAAATTATCTCTATTCAAATTCTTTAGTTTTAAAATAGTATTTAAATATTACTATATATAACATTATATTTATAACTATTAGAATAAACAGATGTTTAAATAATGAAAAAAGAAATTATTAAAAAATAGGGGCTACAAGAAGTAAAGAGAACAGTGGGTCGATGGGAAGTGGTTATACTGATATTTAACAATTTTTATACTGTTTGTATTGCAATTACAGGCTATTTATCTTGTCTTATACATATATTTATCTTTTATATATTCTGTTTAAAATATTGCTTTAAATCTCATAATACTATAAAATATAACTATTTTTAACTATTAGTTAATTTAGAACTATTTGTAAGCAGTCTATTTTATGGTTTATTTTTTTTTAAAAAACTAAGCAAAATTTGGTATGAAAATTTTGTTTTTACCTACAGACTTGCGGTTACATTTTTCATTACTTTTTTTCATTACTTTTTTAGAGCCTTTTTCATATTTAGAAAAGTAAAGTAATCACAAAAATTACTTTTTAAAATAAGCTTTTTTTAAATGTACTTTATCCACAATATTTATTGATTTTGATATGTACTTAAGCACCATTTTTACTATACTTATTAACATAAAACTTCATGCAAGATCTTAGCAGTCGAATTGCTCGCACATTGTCTATAGCTGTAACTATTTTCCTCATACAAGCTCTTTCGTTTTCAACAGCTTATGCGGCAGTTATCACCTCCTTAGGTTCTACTCCAAAACCAACAAAATCTTTCTTTGAAAATTTTGATACAAACCTTTCTCAAAGCCTTGATTTAATTTTTAGCCAGCCGTCTCATAAAAATACATCACATAACAATTTTACCTTTGTCAAACATAATCTTAGCTCATCTCCACTTTCAAAATCTTTCCTTTTCCTAGCTCCATCTCAGCGATCTCTTATATCTCCAAAGCAACAAAGTATTTCTTTTTTTAATTCTGAAAATCGCGTGATTGATGTTGCGGGGGCAGGAATCGTTTCACCACTCATCCAATCTTTTTTAGCAACTATTACTTCAAAAATTTCCCTTGTTACTTTTTCTACGAGTAGTTATGTTGGCCTGGCAGATGAGGGACATTATGATTTTACACTCCCTATTATTTCAAAGATAAAAGCTGACTATATCAGGGTGTACAGTCCTTTCGTCCTTGGTGCTTCGGGCGTAGAGGCCGCTACAATTGAGTCCGGCAAGAAGTCCAAACTTCCGCTCTTTGACAAAATCTCTCTTGGTTTTTATTGCAAGACTTCCCTCATTTTTTCATCGCTCAATCTTGGCCGATGTGACTACGACAAGCTCGCACTAGGTATCAAGCCGCTCCCGATTCCTGAGGTAGCTACCACCACCCCGGTTATAGCTTCTACAACAATTACCATCCTTCCTACCCAGTTCATCAATGGTTCAAGTACGACGGTGTACATAACCAAGTACATAACTATATCTGGTCCAGCCGGTAAAGATGGGCGTGACGGTAAGGACGCTATTAACAATAATATTTCAAGTCCTTCCTACTCTTATTTCCCATTCTTCTCATCTGCTGTTACTAATACAACAAACTCCACTGGTAACA
Organism: Minisyncoccota bacterium; assembly: GCA_043784805.1. Taxonomy (GTDB): domain Bacteria; phylum Patescibacteriota; class Minisyncoccia; order Phycocordibacterales; family UBA5272; genus UBA11704. The sequence continues at coordinate 19,453 of JAYVXX010000080.1, forward strand.
TCTTTAACTCCCCAATAATCAATAATGGGACCTTCAACGTAGGCGCTGGGAATAATCTCCAGCTTGCTAGTACTACATTCACCGGGTCAAGTGTCTTTAATGGGGGTGTAATCTTCAATGCTGGACTCCAGACAACCGACCTTACCGTCACTGGATTGGCAACTCTTGCTAGCTCCACAATTGACAAATTAACCCTCACAGGAAAGCTTCTAGACTCTAATAACACTCCTGGAGCAGTCGGTCAGGTTCTTGCTACAAATGGCACCTCGACTTACTGGACGTACGCAACTGGAACGATCATTGGTGGTTCTGCAACAGGAACAACACTGTACTGGAATGGTGGCACATGGATAGAAAATACTAATTTTTTCACAGATGCAAGTGGCAATCTCACTGCAAATGGTAACTTAACCGTCGCTGGGGGTCTTGTTATTTCTTCAACTACAGTTGCAAATTTTGTGGCAGGTAACGCTACAGCTACTAACCTTGTCGCCAGTACAACAGTTCTAGGAAATTCAACCACGACGAATGCATTTATCACGAACCTTACAGCAACAAATTCCAATCTAAGCAATGCAACAAGTACCAACTTCTTCGCCTCAGCATTGGTTGCTGCTTTGGCAAATATCTCCAATTTGATTATAGGTAACGCCTCCTCCACTAACTTCTTCGCTTCCACCCTAAGCGCTATCTCAGGAACAATCTCTTCTCTCCTAGCAGGATCTATAACAGGAGGATCAATCACAGCAACCTCTTC
>JAYVXX010000081.1:0-2007 GCA_043784805.1 Minisyncoccota bacterium
GCACTATAACGAGTTCACAGGGCGTCTTACTGAATTAACTAAAGATGAAATAGTCCAGTACAATAACGGAGGTACATCCGCTGAGAAACATGAATGGTAGCAGGACAATACAAACTCGGTAAAGAGGAGTATACTAAGCGTTGGAGAATTTCATCTAATGCTAAATCACTCTCTAAAGAGTACAAAAATGAAGCTGCACTTAAATGGCATAGAAATAATCCGGAAAAATATCTATTAAAGAGTGCAAGAACACGTGCCAAAAGAGACAATAAAGAATTTAATTTAGATATTTCAGATATTTTAATTCCTGAATTTTGCCCTGCTCTTGGTATTAGATTAACAAATATTAGGGAAGGAGGCAAACCCAGAGCGACTACACCGTCTTTAGACCGTAAAGACAATTCAATAGGCTATATCAAAGGTAATGTATTTGTAATCTCTTGGAGAGCAAATCAACTCAAAAGCAATATGTCGATTGATGAAATGAAAGGTATTCTTGAATATGCTTTACCTTCCGTCGCCTAATTTATATCATAAGTATTGGTATATTGATGTTGAAACTAATGGTCTTTATCCCTCTAAACTGTGGGTTCTTTGCGCTAGTCGCATGGACCAAGAGGAAATACATTCATTCGTAGGTCATTCAGAGATACGGAGGTTCTTTGATGAACTACGTTCGGAAGAAATCTTCTTTGTCGGTCATAATGCCATTTCATTCGACGGGCCCCACACTGCCCGTCTTGCGGGAGGCATGGCTAATACTAGTAATATCGTCGATAGTCTGGTACTCAGCTACCTTTATGATCCTGCTATGCTTGGTGGTCATTCTCTTGAGGCTTGGGGTAAACGTCTTAATGACCCTAAAGGCGATTTTAATGACTGGTCAGGCTACAGCAAAGAGATGGATCAGTACTGTCAACAAGATGTTAAATTAGGTAAAAAGGTTGTACGGGCTCTTTGGCAGCGCATGATCCGAATGGGTTTTAGCGAACTTTCTTGTGAGATCGAACACCAGATAAGAGAGGTTGTAGATGAGCAACAGCGTAACGGCTGGTACTTTGATATTCCTGGGGCACAGTCTTTGGTCAGTCAACTCCGCGCTGAGCAGTCTGATCTCGAACCTGCCATCAGAGAGCTTTTCCCGAGACGATTGGCAGTTCTTGGAACGTATAAACGACGAGTGCGAAAAGATGGCACAGAATTTGCCAGTTTTTTACGACATGTTGCAGAATGTCCCGAACTCCGACACAACGAAGACGAAACATACTCCACCATGGGCTGGTCGGATTTCAACATCGGATCCCCAAAGCAAAGGGTGGACCGACTTCTAGAGTTGGGCTGGGAACCTGAGAGTTTTACTGAAAAGGGTTTTCCCAAGGTTGATGAAGAGAGTCTGCTCTCATTTGCAGAAATCTCTGGCCGACCCGAAGCAAGGGCAATCGCTGAGTGGTTGGTTCTTCAGGGTCGGTCGTCTATGATTGATACCTGGCTTAATAATGTTAATTACGATGATCATTGTATGCATGGTCGGGTTTTAACTTGTGGTGCAACCACACGTCGTATGACTCATATGGCCCCAAACACGGCAAATATACCGAAAGCTAAGAAGAAAGTTAAATATGGAATTGAGTGCCGAAGACTTTGGCAAGCACGACCTAACCGCCGAGAAGTTGGATATGATGCCAGCGGGCTTGAAATGCGTATGTTTGCTGAGTATCTTGACAATGACGAGGCCACCCTTCTTTTCACTACTGGGGACCCCCATCTCCTTAACACTCGAAACCTCGAACTCGCGGATGAAATGCGTGATCTCACCGTTAAAAATGGATTCTACGCTTATCTCTATGGAGCTGGGGATGGAAAGCTCGGAGTCACGCTTAAGCCTGAGCTTCGTGGGGGTGAAGCTGGAACATACGGTAAGTGGGCTCGTTCAGTCCTTGAAAAAGGTACGCCCGGACTTGCCAGACTGGTTGCAGATATCCAAGATGAGTTTCGAGGAACTGGCGG
>JAYVXX010000082.1:0-20161 GCA_043784805.1 Minisyncoccota bacterium
TATCTCGACTATTTGTGCGACTGGGTCAGTCTTATGCTCTTCCTTTGGATCCTTATCAAGTCCAAAATCTACGTATGTCTTAATAGGGAAGAAGTCAGCCCTCATTTTGAGTGGTTCTTTCTCAGTCCCATACTTCTTGCCTGTCTTCTCATTGACCGGTTCCCACTTCCTGCTTAGTGCGAAGTTCGTTCCCCAGAATCTATGGGTATCCATCGCTAGATGATGAAATCTAATCAGTTTGGTATAGTCATCTGCCTCGACTATCTCGATTCCTGGGTACTGAGCATAGAAGTTAGATTCGATGAGAGTCCTGAATCGAGATTGGACACGGATGTAGAAATGGACCACTCCTTCTATGGACGCGATTTCAAGAGATCCATACGTGGGGAGCTGTCCTTTGAAATACTTATGATATTTGGTACCTACCCCAGCGGATTGGAGAAATGCAGTGAGCGCCACTTCAGTCGCGAGCGGGGATTTAGTTATTTCTCGAGGTAGCTTTATCTCCAATAGAATCCATTTCAAATTCGCCAGGAATTTCTGGTTGACGTACATCATCCAAAATTTCCATGACCAAGCACAGAGGAGGAGGAAAGCACAGAAATATAGGAGTGCGAGTCCGATATCGATGAGAAATTGCATGAGAAAAGTATAGCATGGGGAGACTGTAGACTGTAGACTGTAGACTGTAGACTGTAGACTAAAGTGTACTCGATAAAATGCAGAACAAAAGCGACCTCCGGAGGAGGTCGCTTTTGTTCTGCATTTGTATTGTATTAAAAGCTACAGTCTACAGTCTATCTATGCTAGCGTATAGTCCCCTGCTACTTTACGGAAATACTTCGCATTCTGGAGGTTCACAAGCACCGTGTTTGGCTTGACGATTCTCTTAGCAAGAACCCGCTTGATCACTTCATCCTTATGAAGCGGTCGACCAGCTTCTTTCAAGACTTCAGTAATGACATCACGGACGACGCCTCCTGTGTGACCCCAATCCTTAAGCCCGTACATACCGCGTCCAACAAGTACGAAACGTGAGTCCTTGATGAGCTCATTGTGGCAGGTAGCTACGTGCGCCTTCTTGCCGAAAGTCTTGTTGATTTCGAGTGCGACCTCCTTGAAGTGCATAGGACGGTTCGCTCGGCGCATAATCAAATATGCATAATCCTTAATACCACGAGCCTTCACGTGAGGAGAAGACGTACGCCCCCATTCGGAGAGCTGATTCTTCCCGACTACCTTTGAAAGTGCTAGGTATCGGTAGATAATATCCTTGTTCTCCTTGTATTCAGAAACAAGTTCAGTTAAGTGACCGACGAATCGACTGAAGATCTCTTCCTCAGTTACAAGATCTTCCTCATTGATAGAACCATAGAGCCGAGCAAGCGCCTCGCGCACATGTGTCGCAGTCTTGTCATCAGTAGTGAAATGTGCCTGGTAGTTGTCATCCTCCTTATGCTTCTTGAAGTCCTCACCGAGCGCGAGATAGAGGTTGATATGATTCTGAACAACAGGGTCCTTGGAGATGTGACGCATGAGATGGTCTTCCGAAACGATAGAGCCAAGTTCATTGATGATCTTCTTCAATTCATCGAAGATGAAAACATGCTCCTTATACTCCTTTGACTTCTTGATAGAGGCAAGAGCAAAGTTTTCAATCTGGCGGACGCGCTCACGAGTGATATCATATGTCTTCCCAATAGCCTCCAAGGTCATGCGACCCTCCTTCTCCAGTCCATAGCGATTGACCACGATCTCTCGTGTTCGCGGATTCAGTGTTGTGAGCAATTTCTTGGAAACTGCCTTTGGTTTAAATGTGATACCTGACATATGATTGTTAAATTAATATCCCCCATTCTACCAGAACTTGCCAAAAACGTCAAATTACGATATTTACTATCTTGTTCTTTACGATTATGATCTTTTTTGGTTCCAGATTCCCAACATATTTCTTGTACATTTCATGCTTTTTAACAAGCTCCAAAACACCAGAATCCTCTAAATCTCTTTTAATTTCAATGGTTCCGCGCATCTTCCCTCCTATCTGAATAGCTAGGGCTGCAGTATCTTCGACAAGCTTTCCAGCATCATAACTTGGCCAGATTTTGGTGTGTACCGATCCTTCCTCATTGATAGCTCCCCAGAGCTCTTCAGACAAATGAGGGGCAAATGGCGCCAGAACTTGAAGAAAAAGCGTAAAATCTGCCCTCGAAATTGAAGCTTCTTTCTCCACAGAATTGGCCCAAATCATCATCTGGGAGACGCTCGTATTGTAGGACATACTGTCGATGTCCTCCGTTACTTTCTTGATTAATTGATGTGTGATAGGAAGAGTCGTATCAGCATCTACCACTTTATCTTTAAACGTATAGACCTTGTCCAGAAATCGTCGTACCCCAGAAATGGCTTGAGAGTTCCAAGCCACAGCCTGGTCGAAAGGTCCAGTGAACATCTCATAGAGTCGTAACGTATCTGCTCCATGTTCATTGATAATAACATCGGGATTAACTACATTTCCAAGCGACTTACTCATTTTGATTCCCCCTTCACCCAAAATCATTCCTTGAGACGTACGTTTGTAATACGGTTCGGAAGTCGGGACCATCCCGATATCAAAAAGGAACTTATACCAGAAGCGTGAGTAGAGAAGGTGGAGTGTCGTATGCTCCATCCCTCCGTTATACCAGTCTACAGGGAGCCACTTGGCAAGCATTTCTTTTGAAGCAATCGCTTCTTGGTTATTCGTATCGATATATCGCATAAAATACCATGAACTTCCTGCCCATTGTGGCATGGTATCAGTCTCTCGTCTGAACATCTCTTCCTTTGACTGATCCTCATGGAAATATCCTGCATCATCGAGATATCCTTTGACGTGGACCCATTCCGGTACCTGATACAGCGGTGATTCACCATTATCTGTTGGCTCATACTTATCAACTTGTGGAAGTGTTATCGGAAGATTGCTCTCATGGACCGGATGCATCTTTCCTTCTTTATCATAAACAAGCGGGATAGGCTCACCCCAGTACCTCTGGCGTGCGAACACCCAGTCACGCATCTTTGATTTCTTGACGATACGTCCGCCAAAATCTTTTGTTATCTTTATCTTTGCATCTTTACTACTAAGACTTGAGTATTCTCCGGAGTTGATGAGTACTCCTTCGCCAGTATAGAGTTCATTTTTAACCAACTTCTTAAAGACAAGTGCATGGAGCTCGTCGGTGACTTTTGCCATTGCATCATTTCTTGAGAGCCATTCTATAGTAAATTTATTCTTTTCATTCTCTGCTAGGTTCGTGTCCACGTGTGCCTCATCAACAAGCTCAAATAACATCCCAGTTGCTTGGATGCGACGTGCGACATTTTTTGAGTGCGCGAAATAATTGTGATAGATATTTGAAGTCTTGGATATGAGTGTAAGATTGTGGTATCCAGTCTCTTCTTTGATTTCACGAAGAGCGCACTCTACCATGTCCTCATTTTCTTCCAGTCCTCCTCCTACAAAAAGATTACCGCCAAGACTAGCCCCCCAATTAATACTTAAGAATGTATTATTATTCTTATTCCATACAACAGCTACTATCCTTCTATTAAACTCAGGATTTTCTTGCTTAACACCAGTTTCGGGTGCGATCACTTCTTTAACCAAAATACCGTATTTCTTAGCGAACTCACCATCACGCTTATCGTGCGCTGGCACTCCCATGATAGCTCCTGTTCCATAGTGAGGAAGTACGTAGTCTGCAATGTACACCGGGACTTTTTCTTTATTCGCTGGATTGATGGCAAAGACTCCTTCTAGTCTAACTCCAGTTTTTTCTTTTCCTTCAGCGGACCTATCGATGTCTTTCTTAAGTCGGGCATCAGTAACATATTTTTCCACTTTTTCCTTATTTGGAAGAGTCGTAGTCTCTAATAATTTCTTAACTAATGAGTGCTCGGGCGCAAGCACGCAGTATGTACAACCGAAAAGTGTGTCTGCACGCGTAGTGAACACTGTGAAGCTGTATTTTTCTGCGTCCTTCTGCGTCAAGTCAGCGTGTATCCGCGGAAGGAGCTGAAATTCTATTTCTGCTCCTTCAGACATTCCAATCCAATTGCGCTGCTGAATCTTGATACGCTCAAGGTATATAGTCTCATCCAAATCCTTGTCGAGCCGTTCCGCATACTTGGTGATACCAAGCATCCATTGATCTTTGTTTTTCTTCTCCACTTCTGTTCCACAGCGTTCACACTTCCCTTCAAGAACTTCTTCATTCGCAAGTACACACTTATCCTTCGGACACCAATTCACAAGCATCTCTTTCTTGTATGCAAGACCCTTCAAGTACATCTGTAAAAAAATCCATTGTGTCCACTTGTAGTAGAGCGGGTCAATTGTGCTCACCTCTCTATCCCAATCGAATGAAAATCCACAGGCCTTCAACTGTCGTCGGAAGTTATCAATATTCTCCTTTGTTGTAATACTCGGATGTATCCCCGTCTTGATGGCATAGTTTTCCGCTGGAAGACCGAATGCGTCCCATCCAATTGGAAAGAGTACTTCGTATCCTTCGGCTCTTTTTTTTCTCGCGATAATATCCATCCCCGTATAGCTACGGACATGACCGACATGAAGTCCCGTGCCAGACGGGTACGGGAACTCGACAAGTCCGTACCACTTTTTCTTCGTGCTTGTGGTATCTGTCGCATAAAGCTTTTCCTCTTCCCACTTCTTCTGCCATTTCGCTTCTATCTCCTTGTGATTGTATGATGCCATAGATACTCCTAATACTAGCAAATTATCAAGTGCTATCAAAACCAGAACATACCAAAAAGAAAACACATCTCACTGACGCGCTTTCCTTTAAAAAAACCTGCTGATACTCTACTCTTTTATAGGTGGTCAGTCAAAATAAAGAGTGGCCACTTTATGGGGTACATATCCCAAAGTGGCCACTCTTTACCCTAGTGTCTCCTCTATATTATCTTGGATAATACATATCTGACGTGATAACTCGCTTAAAACAAGTCTCCCCAACTCCATGATTCCAGAATGATGATTGGTCACCTTCGTAGTAATAATTTGAAGCTGAAAACATAGCATCGGTAGAGACAGGGCCACCTTTCACCGGCACTGCCTGCCCGCGAGCATCATACTCACGTGTGGTATCGAATTTTGCACACAACTCAAAAGTTGCAGGACTTACGAGTTCTTTCTTGTTGGTTGTGTAGTTCATCTTAAAGGCTGGCTGCTGTAGTACCTTATACGTGTAGGACTCTTTTGTAATCGGATCAGTCGGAACTGCATATCCTTGGAACGCGTTATTAAGCTCCTCGAGTGTCACTGGCAGCTTCTCCGTAGTCTGAAAGTGGTTGAATACTTCCTGTTGAATCCGTGAGATATCAGAAAGACGCGTACTGTCAATCTTCTTGGCCCGCATAGCACTAGGTGTACCGATAATCGAGATACTCCAAACGACTGCAGCGATGACGAGCGCGGAGGTGATAATCGTTATCACCGCTGGAATCATCGCCTCCTTGGAATAATCTCGTTTGAGGGAATAGTAGTAGTACGAAAACACTCCGAGCGCCACCACAAATACTGCCGCCGCCTTAAGACCAAACTGCACCGATAATTCTCCCCCTAGGTATGTATAAATCACCGACACAAGCGTACCGATAAGTGTAAGGATTCCAACGAAGAGTGTCAGGTAGATCATTATCTTACGTATAGTTATGTCTTGCTTATAAAGAAACTTCTGTATATCTTTTGCAACATACCAAGAAAGTCCTACATAAATCGGGAACATAACGACGAGGGACGCGATAGCGAACCGTACGTCACTTTGTGTCGTATCGACATATTGATTGTAATTGAGTACATCGATGAACTTTCGATTAACTGCTGCGAAGATTACCTGTAAGAGATTGGTAATACTCGTAATGAGTGAGATACCAATACCGAGATACATAAAAATGTCGAGTGCTTTTGTTTTCATATCTGATTGCGTTGTACTATGAGTACTGTGAGAGGAACTGAGTAAGTAAATAAATCTGACACCACCTACAATAGCCACGAGAAACAAAAGAGCAACCACTGTTATTATTGTTACTACCATGGGCCCCATTCTACCACTTTCATGATATAGTAGGAATATGTCGAAGACTCCGCTCAATAAGCTTGAAAACATTGCACTTTCTGTCACTCGGAGCATTGGATACATCTGGTCTGTCATCATCCACACCATCGTCTTCATCATCTCGTTTTCCTTAGTATTGTTCGGCATTCCCTTTGATCGTGTCTTACTTGTGCTCACGACAATCCTCTCTCTTGAAGCAATTTATCTATCAATATTCATACAGATGAGTGTGAACTACCAATCACGTGCGATAGCGAGCGTAGAAAAGGACATCGATGAGATTGCAGAAGACGTGGAAGACATTCAGGAGAATGTAGAAGAGATGCAGGAAGATGTCGAGGAAATTGCTGAGGATGTTGAGGGTATTCAAGAAGATGTGGAAGAAATGCAGGAAGACATCGGTGAGATCCAAGAAGGCGTGGAAGAAATAACTGAAGAGCAGAACGAAGGGACACCTCCTATAGGGTCCACGTGGTGCAAAAGTTTCTTAGGATTCTTTATGCCAATTGAAATGTTTCAATGGTGCCAGTTGCAATCGTGATCGTACTCATTGAGTCATTAGGAATCAAGATATATGTGGTCTCTTTATATGGAATTTGCTCAGAGGACACAAAGACATCACCTCCTCTTGTTTTTCCTATATAGAGCGTATAGTAATTCTCCAGTGAGAGAGCATCATAGTTAGGATTTTCCATATTGATGACACGGGATGCATAGATATGCTCACTATCATGGAGAATTGTATTGATGGCTGAATAGGTCGGATATAAATCTTTTGTTTCTTCCAACATCTTCTTATACGCATCTTTAGTTCCGTCACCTTCATTTTTAATTTCTAAAAATCGCTTGAACAACCTTTCCGAATCGGGACATCCACCACAGAGTGGTGTCAATCTCGCGTATGGCTCGTCCCCTTTTGCAACTGTCCCGTTATGGATGAATGAATATTCCCCTTCCACAAATGGGTGGGTATTGGAAAGAGAGGTATCTCCTACGGTTTTCTTCCGGAGATGAGCGAGACCGGTTTCCTGTATACTATTATTCAAAAAAGACTCCGCTTCAAAGTCAGAATCTTCTAGTGCACTAAGGGTGGATTTGTAGAAATGTGGGGCATTCCCACGTTCCTTGTAGACTACGAGCCCCCATCCATCGGCATGTCCAGGCGTAGAGTTCGGGAGTACTGCTCCACTTCCAGCAAGAGCTCTAAATGAATCGAGACAGAGGACCCGCTCTTCTTTGTGAGTATCTTTGTTAAAAGAAAAGGCGAATAGTCGACACATACGCACAGCATAACGCACTGGCCTTGGAATACCAAGGCAAAACTTATTCAAAGATATGAAGGATCCAATTCACTAGCGACAGCACGATTGAGAAATAGATTGCCATCAAAAATGACGGGATAGAGAATTCAGTTATCAATTTATCTGCAAGAAGAATCATCGCACCATTTATGACAAATGAGAAGAGACCGAGTGTCACTAGGTTAATCGGAATCGAGATGATCATGAAGAGCGGCTTGATCGTATGGTTGATGATAGCGAGAACAACCGCTACGATAAGCGCGAGCCATGCCGTCCCAAACGCAAGTGAAAGTGATCCCCACACAAGAGGTACTCCAACTTTGGTGATATAGCTGGCAGCGAGAACTGCAATGGTGCGGATGATGAGATATTTCATGAGTGTATCTTGATTATGATTGGAGTAATTTTTGCATTTCTTCCAGCTCTTCCTTGGAAGCAGCATAGACAAGGGACTTGTCGAATTCTGCCGGAGAGTTCGTCGGAACAAGATGCACGTGGACATGTGGCACACCGTAGCCTTCAACGAAGACGCAGACGCGCTTACAGTTAAGCTTGGCTTTCATCACTTGAGCCAGATATCGTACACGATGCATCATGTGATCAAACATCTTCTCATCGAGCTCAAAGAGTTGGTCAACTTCCTGTTTAGGAATGATAAGAGCATGTCCCTTCTGTATTGGATTAATATCCAAAATCGCACAGACATATTCGTCCTCATAAATCTTATACCCAGGAACTTCCCCTGCAATTATTTTTGAAAAAATACTAGACATGGTGACAGATGTTAGAGATTAGACGTTAGATTTTAGAAATACACACAACTTAAGTATACCGCCTTCCAAAAAAAGAGCCAGCGGACGTCACTTTTAATTTCCACTTTACATGATATCAGCTTCAAAGAGGACTTTTTTAACTTAAGTATGGGCACAACCTTCTTGATCGAAAATTTTCTGCTGTATACTATATTCTATGGAACCACACCAAACACAAAGTGATAATGCTACAACAAATCTAGAGCCAATTACTAGCAATATACCGCTAGAAAAGAACAAAAAGCACATATCAAAATTTGTAATGCCACTAGTAATAGTATTACTGTCTGGGCCAATTCTTATCATGATTGGAAATCATTTAAATGTAAACTCACAGGGTTTAATACTAATTCCTGTATTTCTAATTGTTTCTTTACTAGCTCATCTAATTTTAAAAGATAAAAATAAGTCACAACTTAGCACAGAGACTAAGCAGCCAGAAAAATTGGAACCTGGAACAGGAATTATTTCAAAGATTGGGGTTGTAATTTTTGGAATTAGTTGGGTAGTAAGTGGATTAATATTTCTTCTGGAGCTGCTTAGCGAAAACATATTTTCATTTCTAACTGGAGGAACAAAAAGTTATTATCTACTGCCTATTTTTTTTGCTCCTATTCTGATGCTTATACTATACGTAATTGCAAATACAGAAGCATATAAAAGATACCGACCTTTTTTCTATGCTGTCCCCTACATATATTTAGTTTTACTTGTTGAAACAATTTTACAATAACCTTTTTAAAAAACTTCTACGATGAAGTTCTGTGAGTCCATGCTTCTTGATCGCTTCATAGTGAGCGCTTGTGCCGTAGCCGACATGCTTCTCGAAGGAATACTCTGGAAATTCTTTTGCAAATTCTTTCATCAAAGTGTCCCGATGCTCTTTAGCATAGATAGAGGCAAGGGCTATCTCAGGAATCTTCTCATCGCCTTTGATAACGGTCTCCTGCTTGTAGTTCTCTGGCGCATGGAGCGAACCGTCGAGGAATATAAATGTGTCTTGTGGAATACCTTGTGCGTGAAGTGACGTGAGAGCCGCGAGCATAGCTTCCTTGATTGACGGGCTTAGTCCAATAGTGTCGATTCTCTCCGCACTGACATTCCCAACGCCGAATACTACTGATTTAGCGTCAACATGAGACTGAAGATTGTGCAAAATTTCCCGTCGCTTCTTTTCCGTGAGCTTCTTACTGTCCCGTAATTCTTTTTTTGGAAATAGTGAGACGACGTCCGTCCCCTTTCGTACAGCACACACACATACGGTCACTGGCCCTGCAATAGGCCCACGCCCTACTTCATCAATACCAATTATGTAGTCCATATATATCTTTGGGAGAAAACAATTTATATCAACTTCTTAACTTGGTCGATTCGTTCCTTTCTAGAGCCTGAGATGACTTTAATGGTAATATGATCCTTCCTAGCAAGATCAAATAGTACTTTTAAAAAATGATGATTCACCGTATCGATGTACGACGCGGTGATGTCCCTCGTAGAATCACTAATAAGTGGCACAGAGATCGCCGTTGGTATGAAGAGATACATATCAATAAGGTGGAGAGTATCCTTCATCATTGCCTCTGTCTCATCGACGAACCATTTTGGTATCTCACCTTTTTCATATTGAGTATAGGTGTAGACGAAATTATCAATCATGCACCTATCGAAGATTATATTGTATTCCTTGTTCTGTCTAATCTGTCCGAACATAAAGTCTCTAATCTCCTTTTGGCTCTCAATTGATGATTTCTGGTTAACTAGGAGGCTGCGTGATTCGATGACATCACGATAGGTCTCTGTAGGCGTAGCGTAATGTGAAAATTCCTTCATAAAATCTTCTATGAATGTGGATTTACCAGTATTCTGTGGGCCGATGACTGCGATTCTCATAAAGGGAGGTAGTTAGTTACTCATAATTGGTAATTAGTATACCACTACGGCAAAACCTGTATTTCTACCAATAACTAATAACTAATAACTTCTTATGCAGTCCAATTAATATGCTTCTCATCTCTGATCTGACATGTCTTAGCAACAAACCCTTCACGACCTGAACCATTACGGTATGCATTGTAGTGTGCGGGATTCTTATCCGCATATCCTTGATGGTACTCCTCTGCCTTGTAGAAAGGTTTGCGTTCCAAAATTTGTACTGCAGATGGACTAGTATAGACATGACTCTCATCAAGCTCCTTGATGACTCCTTCGGCAACAACTTTCTCTTCATCATTCTCAAAAAATATAGCAGTCTTGTAACTCTCACCGCGATCAGCAAATTGTCCCCCTTGATCTGTCGGGTCTATGTGGTCAATGAAGAATTGTAAAAGCTTTTTGTACGTAGTCACTGTGTCGTCGTACTCGACGAGTACCACTTCCTTATGTCCGGAATGATTCTCATATGTCGGAGCAGTACTTTCTCCACCTGAATATCCAGACGTGACACTAAGCACACCAGGCGCCTCCTTTAGATCATGCTCAACACACCAGAAACATCCCCCTCCAAGAATTAATGATTTAGTCATAAAGATAGTATATAGTGACTAGGTATTAGTGGCTAGTAGTTAGAAATATATAATAAGTTTTCATGAAGTGATGGAGACGGAAATCTGCTAGGAGATACCCATCTTCATCACCTCACGAATGTTGGAACGGTACGGAATCAAAGAGCTTGTTTAGAACTTGGATACTTAGATGAAATTTGAGGAAGAACAAAAATTTTGACCGAGGTGTACGAGTAGTACATTGAGGGAGAAATTTGCCGTTCTGACAAAAAAGTTCGCTAAGTATCCAAGTTCTAAGAAACTTTACCGATATAAGGAACTATAAGGTGCCTCTTCAGACGTTCTTCAAAACTCTGAAGAGCTGAAGGAGTGGAGTTAGTCCGTGTGAGCTTGGTATAGAGTTTTTCAAAGGTGTCAGTAAGTGTGAAAGCAGTAGTGGGTGAGGAAAGTTTAGACATCTTACCTTCTTGGTGAAAGAGTTTTGTCATAGACGGATTGTAATCGATGTCGTCATCCTCAGAGAGATTTACGTCATGCCAGATGGAGATACCCCGCAATTCATTCCAGAGTTCTACAATTGGAGTCTTGAAGACCTTTTCCACTGTTGCTTGCGGCAACTTCACAAGGTCATACGCCGAATAGATACGAAGCTTGTTCAAGTAGCAGATGGTCTCACTGTTGATGTTCCAAATATCCTCGACAAAGAATGTCTTTAGGAGCGGGATGCTGTTCTTGGTATTCACAAGGCGGAGCGTACGGGACTCGCCACACTTGCTGCCAAGATGAGCAAGCACTTTACTGCTTGAAAGACTTACTGGCAAATAGACGCCTAGTTCTTTGTCAAAGTCATTTACTATATGAGAACCAATTTCTTGGTATGTCATTTTGAGTAGCGTACGCAGCCCTGTGATATCTGCAAAATAATTACCTGTTGAATATTCTTCTACGTCCTGTGTGTAGCGCTTGAGAATTCTAAGAATCTTTTTCTGATAGATAGCATACTCAGTGCGACCTTTTACAACGACAGCCACATGGGGGAAAAGTTTCTTCATCTCCTTCGCTGACATCGAAAGGGTGATGCCAAGTTTTTTGGCTTCGACACTCACTGAGAGAAGGGTATCCTTTGCAGTCATTACGACCAGTGGAACTTTGTTATATTTCTTATTCTTCCCCTGTTCTATGGAAGCAAAGAGTGATTCACCATTGATATGAATAATAGCTCGTTCTTGTGTTGGTTTTGATGTTGTGTAGGTCATAGGGGTAGTTATTAGTGATTAGTGGCTAGAGGATTCGTAGGACTTGAAAACTCAGATGAAATTCGAGAAAAAGTTAAGGTTTCGACCGAGGTGTACGAATAGTACATTGAGGGAGAAACCTGACACTTTGACAAAGAAGTTCGCTGAGTTTTCATGTACTACCTGTATTTTCGGATTACTGCTTTTAATACTGCTTCTATCTTCAACTCATTCGGATTCGGATATATTTTCTTAAAAGCTTTGTTAGCCGGGACGAGAACTGGTTTGCCATTTTCTATCTCGAGATACTTGAGCGTATATTCGTGGCCGACGAGAGCGAGCACGATGTCTCCTCTCTTTGGCTGTTTCCCTCGCTCGACAAGGACTAAATCTTTTTCTAATATTCCTGCGTCCTTCATCGACTCGCCTTGGACTTCAAGCATGTAGGTTGATCTCTTCCTATCAATCAAGAAGTCGTCGATCGACACCAAATCGGATACAACTTCTTCATCTACTGAAGCAGTTGGGAATCCTGCTTGTACCGTTCCTAACATCATCACAGTACCAGTCTGAGTGAGAGAAAGTTTATTCCCATCTTTTTTCAGTGTTCCGTCATCAAGTAGCTTCTTCACGCGATACGCTACGGTATTCTTGGATGCCACCTGGAAAAGATCCTTCATCTCCTCATAGGTTGGCATGCGTCCGTAATCTTGGAAAAATGTTGATAGTTTGTATCCGTCGTTCATGTATTTTAGTGTAGTAGAACATTTGTTCTAATGCAAGAAAATTCTTGTGGATAACTTATAAAGTATACTTATTGAAAGAAAAAGCTGACTCTGTGGTCTTTATTTAAAAGGTTTTTAATAACCCTACTCATACCTGAGCGCTTCAATTGGATTCAATTCTGAAGCCTTCTTAGCAGGATAGTAGCCGAAGATGATGCCGATAGCTGCTGAGACACCGAAAGCAAGGAGCACCGGACCAGTCGTGACGGATGCTTGTAATATACCAAGAGATGAGATGCCGTAGGCAACCGCAACACCGAGGAGCACTCCAATGATTCCTCCGATAATGGTCACGGTGATGGACTCAACTAAGAATTGGTTGCTAATGTCACGTTTCTTCGCACCAATTGCTTTTCTTAGTCCTATCTCGCGAGTTCTCTCACGCACGTTCGTAAGCATCATGTTCATAATACCGATACCTCCGACAATCAGTGAAATAGAGGCAACTGAAGAAAGGAGAATCGTGAAAATCTTAGTGATTGACTGTGCCGTACTCGCAAGGTCTGCTTGGTTAAAAATACTAAAGTCAGCATCAGTTTCCGTCTTTTTGTTATGTCTCTCTAGCAAGAGCTCAGTAAGGTTCGTCTGAAGTTGTGTCATATCAGTCTGGTTCTCCGTAGTCACTGCGATGCTGCTTACATAGACTCCCCCAGAAATATACTGGAGTGAAGTAGTGAGAGGTATAAAAACCCTGTCGTCAGCATTTCCGAATCCACTTCCACCTTTACTCTTGGTCACTCCGATAACGACGAATCGTGTGCCATTTATTTTGATCTCTTTCCCTACTGCATCAGCCCCCACTCCAAAGAGATCATCTCGTGTAGTCGGCCCAAGTACTGCGACCTTTCCACTACTTCTATATTGTGAATCCGTAATAAAGTTACCGTCCTCTACAATTACCGAGTGCGCGCTCTCATACGCTGGCATCACCCCGATAATTGACGTGTTCGTATTATTCCCTTCTGCGACAACCTGCGAGCGAGAGTTGAGTTCCGGAGACACATCTTTTGCAAGCGGGACTTTTTCTTGTATCGCTTTGGCATCATCTAGTGTGAGAGTCTGCTGACTGGAACGTCCCAGGTTCGGTCCGCCACCCTGGCGACTGCCACCGCCTCCACCCGTGATAGTCAGTATATTTGACCCCAAGGAACTGATGCTTGATGAAATAGAAGCCTGAGCACCATTACCAATCGCGAGCATCACGATGACTGAAGCGATACCAATCACGATACCCAAGATAGTAAGTCCAGTACGAGCTCGATTGGAACCTATCGAGGTCAAAGTTTCTTGGAAGAGGTCTTGTACGGTCATGATGGTAAGTACATGATCTAGATAATATTGCCGTCACGCACATGGATAATTCTATCAGCATGCTTGGCGACATCTGGCTCATGAGTGATGAGTACGATGGTCCTACCCTCTTCTTTGTTCAACTTCTTAAATGTCGCTAATACTATCTCACCGGTCTTAGTGTCCAAGTTTCCTGTCGGCTCATCAGCTAGGATGATACTTGGATCATTCACAAGGGCGCGCGCTATCGCGACACGCTGTATCTGTCCACCAGAGAGATGATTCGATAGGTTGTCCCACTTGTCTTCCGGAAACCCGGCCGAGATGAGTGCTCCTTTGGCTTTTGCTTCTCTATCAGCAACTGGTAGATCTAGGTACAAGAGTGGTAGCATTACATTTCGAAGGACGGTTGTACGAGGAAGAAGGTTAAATGACTGGAATACAAAGCCGATTTTATTGGCGCGTATTTCTGCCTGGGCGTTGTCAGATAATTTGGAAACATCTTTGCCATCAAGTACATACGTTCCTTGTGTCGGTGTATCTAAGAGTCCAATGATGTTCATAATCGTTGACTTACCTGAGCCAGATGGCCCCATGATCGCGACGAACTCACCTTTCTTCACATGAAAGTCAACACCTTTCAAGACTTGTGTAATAGTATCTCCATTAATATAATCCTTGGTAAGGTTTTTGCAATCAATCATTTCGTTTTATTGTGCCTTCGCTGTACCGGTAGTCGTGCCACTTGTCTGTCTACCAGGACGGAAGAGAGAAGTGATAGACGGTGCGGCTTTAGTTGCAGCAGTACCCGTTGTCTTCTTGGTAATGACTTGCTCACCTTCGACAAGTCCACTTGTCATCTCCGTTTCCGTATCCGTCTGTAACCCGATGGTTACAGGAACACGTTTGAGTATGACGTTTGTCGAACTGGTTGACGATAGAGAAGTTGAAGTCGGGCCATTTCTTCTCCCTGTACTTCCATTTGTGCGATTCGTAAAACCGGTAGAAGATGCGGTACTTGAAGCAACCCGAGACCCAACAGTTGAAGATGCGTTAGAAAACTTCCTAGTGGATAATGAAGCACTTAGTAGGGGTGCTGCATTTTCTTCGACATAGTAACCTTCTGTATCATGCTTGACCGCTTGATTAGGGACATAGAGAACATTGTCCTTACTATCAGTGAGAATATCTACTGAAACACTCATGTTAGGAAGTATGCGTGCATCATCACTCCCAAAAGCAACTTTCACTTTATATGTCACGACACCGGAGGTGACAGTGCCGAGTGTGTTAATTTCTACAACTGTCCCTTCGATAGCCAGTCCATCAATAGCATCAAATGTAACAGATGCTTTCTGACCAAGATGAACTTTGACAATGTCAGTTTCATTTAAAGTTATCTGTGCAAGCTTCTTATCCGTAACAATCGTTCCAAGAGCTGCGCTACTATTGGCGGAGGCCATCACGGCAGAGGACCCAATGTCGACAGAAACCGATGCCATCACCCCATCAAAAGGCGCAGTGAGTGTGTAGTTCGAAAGCGTCTGCTGGGCATCGGCGAGTGAGTTTTCTCTCTGCTGAACGGTTAAGAGCGCACTCTTGACGTCGAGATTATCATCCGTTGGAGTGAGGTCGTCTAACTTTTGCTTCAAGCTTGCTATACTCCTGTCCGACTCTGCATTTGAACTGTCCCTATCGGTAAGCGCATTCTGGTATGTATTATAATTGGCCAGATAGCTGGTCGACTCCTTGTTAGGTATGTTGATTATCCAGTTGGTCTGTGGATTACTACTATTCCATTTGATATAGAGTCCCGTATCTCCGAGTGGCTGGGCTACGGATGTATTCACGTTCCCCGTAGCTGAGCTTATACCAGTGAGACTGAAGCTGTAGCCTGTCGTACCTCCTTGGTAGACAGTGATCTTGAGCTGGCCTTCCACTCCTTTTGAGTAGCTCCCGGATATGGTTGGGGCCGTCTCTGTCGTATAGGCAACTTCAGGTATTGCTTGGATGCCGCTCGTCAAGAGGTTCCGGTAT
Source organism: Minisyncoccota bacterium (assembly GCA_043784805.1). Taxonomy (GTDB): domain Bacteria; phylum Patescibacteriota; class Minisyncoccia; order Phycocordibacterales; family UBA5272; genus UBA11704. The sequence continues at coordinate 16,087 of JAYVXX010000082.1, forward strand.
GCAGTCGCGACTTTGGTATCCTGGTCCTTCTTCGTCTGCTCAGCCTGCTTGATGGAATCTTGTAGCGACATGACGTCGATAGTCTTCGGGTTACGCAACTTCTGAAGTGAAAGGTTCGCAGCTTCTAAAGAAGTCTTGGCATCACGCACCTGCTTGTAGGCGTCAGTTGCATCTAACCTGAAGAGCACTTGTCCTGCTTTCACTCGGTCACCCGCTTTCACATTGACTCCGATGACGTTCGCGTTCACTTTCGGTTTCAAGTCTACCTGACTATTCGGTGTAACTTGTCCGGTGGCAGAGACTGTTGCCGAGAGAGTTCCACGCTTAACCGTCCCATACTGATACGTGATAGGAGAGGCTGCTGTACCAGAAAGAAAGTGATACAAGAGCCACATGATAGCAACAAGCCCAACTACTGAAAGTATCTTGTGGTCTACCATGTTGGTATAGACACGCTTCAAAAAATCAAGTACTTTTGTTTTCATAAGAGGATAAGCGGATTGTAAAGGTTATATGCAAAAGTAGTGAAAACTATTTATTTATATGGATATATCATAGCATGGCCATGCTTTGAGCGGTTCTATCTGCTACAAGAAACGACAAGAAACCATAGGGCTTATAAGTAGTACGATGCTCAGAGCCCTTTTATTTCACTGACATTATAATGTAGGTAATAATCAGAACTAGTAGTCGTAAAAATGATCAATAAATACCCTTTGGGCCTTTAACTCTTTGTAGACTGAAAAAATATCCTTCACAGTTACTTCACCATGAAGCCTCTCTTTCCTCATGATAGTGCCGTCAGCTTCTTTGAAAAAGACCTCTTGTGTACGGGACAGCTCTTTGACTCCTTGGGGCATAGCCATCCCTACTGGCGCAACATAGCTTAGTGTTATTTTTTGATTCCCAGATATATCCATCACAACAAAATCAGTGCCCGATTGTGCAGCCTCCTCCATTTTAGAAAGTAGTGCACGAGTAAACGGTTGATAGTGCGGGGCGCTCATCATCTCTTTACTTTTTCCACCGTCTTTTGAAACAATTGCATAGATGACATCATCCTGTACTCCAAACTTCTGGTGTGTTGCAAATGCTATTAGTTTTGAATACACGACTTTTATCTCTATCTCAAGAGAAAGATAGAGGAGCCGTTCTCCTTTTCGCAGGTACTGGCCAACAGTCAGATTGGTATCACCTCCCTTTGCCCACAGAAGGCTGAGGTAGTTTGCATATGGGAAGTCATACCATGGATAATCATAGATGAATTCTCCATAGTCAGCCGCCATTTCCGCCGCCACCCTCTCTTCATAGAGAGATCTGCCACCTGAGAACCACTCAGTTAACCTCCCGATTGTATTCTCGTATACACCCTTGATCGCGAGTTCGACGGAGTAGCTCACCCCGATAACCCGCAAGACTGTAATGTAGTTATGATTATCGTGTGTGCTTGTGGAGGTGAGCCCTCTCACCATATGGTACTGCCTCCAATATTCTTTGATTGCCCCAAAATAATCAAACTGAGAAGGCAGAGAGTTAGTAAGAGCACGAGAATACTCAACTGAGTTATAAACAATGAACCACTCTGGAATCGAAAGGTATGCGTTGTCATATGGTCTCACGTATTCTTTAGTGGTACTCGCCAGATTCAATAGCTCGCTCTCTTTTTTATAGTGTTCTAACTTTTCATCACTATAATATTTATCCCATAATGTATTGGTAAACTTGTCACTTGGGTCGTACTGTTTCTTGATTTCAAAATACTCAAGAGCATGAGGATACGCTTTATGGGACTGATCATCTGTTGCATGTGGCTGATATGGCAAATAATATGCTCCGTTAACTGTAATTACTTGGTCAATCATTTCTCTCGTCCACTTCGCTACATGTGCCCTATCCTTCTCGCTAGTCCCTTGCTTGTAGTAGACCACAAACGCGAAGCTCTCAGTTCGTGCCCAGGCAAGCTTAGCCCCCAGGTCAGGAAGCGCGTGACGAATAGAGACGTTGATAACATTTACATCGTTGTCATTGAAAACTTTTTTCATCTTAGGGACCCATTCGTCAAACTTTTCTACTGGTACAAAATATTCCTGGAGCACATAGCTGCTCTTATCTCTCCCTTTTGGTTCAAGTTCTGCTATATCATAACTTGCCTCATAGTTCCTTGTATGTACTGGCTGAGAGCCAAGATAGAGAATAGGGTCAATAAGATACTCCCTAATCCATCTACCTTTTGGCCACTCACTCATGACGACCCACGCTATACGCTCCTTCCAGTAGTCCTCTCGTCGTGGGATAAGTCTGTCTGCAGTTGTAGGAACCTTGTCAGTTTCTACCCAACTTACTGCCCGTACATGTTCAAAGTCCGGCGGATACATATCTCCATTATGGAAAATGACTTTCTTATCATCACGAATATTCTTACGGAAGAAATCAAGATATTCTGATGTGGTCACAAGTACCGGGACTCGCTCTACGTTCACGTTATCAGCAAGACTAAGAGTCACCTCCGTAATCACACCGATCCCTCCCATGCCACCAATTGCACTATAAAAAATATCTGCATGCTCTTTTGGTGTAGCATGGACGATACTTCCGTCAGCGAGCACGATAGTAAATCCTCTCACGCTTAAGATGATCGGTCCAAGCCCAATATAGCGACCATGTACATTCACTGAGAGCGACCCTCCGACTGTGAAGTTACTATATGTCTGCATGATCTTCACTGACAAATTATATGGGTCGATATAATCCTGGATATCCCGCCAACGGATGCCAGCTTGCACAGTTATCTCCTTAGTTGTAGTCGAAAAGGAAAGTATCTTATTAAACTCTCTCATATCTATCTGTACCGCTCTCTCGCTTGCTGTCTGTCCACCCATGCTATTTCTGCCCCCTCCGATTGATACGTGGTCATTGGCTTTCACAGCTTCTACAATCTCTTCTGTAGAATGTGGCACAATAATACCTTTTGTTTGCACAGGATACAGTTCTGTCACGTCTGTAACGACAAGCTTCGCAGTGTTAGTTTTTTCACGAGCAAGCTTATCTGGAATGGGGTCACCTCGTGTTAGTAAAGTAACCGAGATGAAGGCAAGAACCGAAATAGCAATCAGTAGAATGGCGACACCCAAGTAGAGGTTTTTATTTCGAAGAAGATGGGCTCCTTTTGCGCTTAAGGTCACAACTTTCCTTTTTATTTCTTTCGAAAACATTCTCATAAACAATCTGATTATGAATTACTCTAGTATAGCTCTATCTTCTTGACCGACGTATAGAGAGCGACAATTATTAAGAATGTGATTCCAATATGTGGACCATTTAACATTAAGTTCTCGAGGACTGGCTGCTTAGTTGCAAAACCATTGACTACGAAGAATGTCGCGTCAAGCGCATAGTATCCTCCGATAAGCATGAGGTACTTAATAGTCCATCTATAGCCAGCAATGATAGCTATGACTCCCATAATGCCTGAGATGCCGTGAGTAATATCATCAAGAAGTGAAATCTTAAAAAGTCCAAACATCAACCACTCAAGCGGCACATCAGTCGGGACAAGCACTCCAGGGAATCGCTCAATAGTGACGATGCCAATAAAAAGCGCTGTTAAGAATATAGCTATTATTTTTGATAGTTTCATATGCTTAAAAGTGTAGCAAACAGTGGAAACAAAGACTATGCACAACCCTTTTACAGGGTATACTTCTCTTAACTACTTCCAAAGAGAAAATATGGCCGAAAAAATAAAGCAAGTATCCCTCCTTCTTGTGAAGCTCATTGTAGGAGTCATCATAGTCACACTTACCGCTGGCTACGTATACACTTTTTATAAAGAGTACGTCCACTCTTTCACTATACCTGATACCGTTAAAAGGGTGACGGGTACTGAGGGAGATATCACCTATCTCTCGTATGGAGAGGCCAAGAACCAACCAATCGTACTCTTGCATGGCACAGGAGCAAATGCTTTCATCTGGGAAATGATCTGAACCCCATCCATGAGAGAACCTTCTTAGAAATTTCTGCTACACTTTAAAAGCCAGAAAACTAACAAAACAAACAAATCTATGAAAGAACG
>JAYVXX010000083.1:0-2002 GCA_043784805.1 Minisyncoccota bacterium
TAAAGGCGAAGGCTTATATATAGATTCTTTTGCAAGAACGCGTGGTTATCCTAGACAACGTATGTGGGAATGGACAGAATCTAATAAAGTTTTCAAGGACGCTATGGATGAGGCGAAGCTCTGGCAAGAGGAGAAATTTCTTATGAAAGGCCTTAGTCGTGAATGGGATAGCGCACAAGTTAGATATACCATGGCACGCATATGCGGCGATAAATGGAAGGCATCTTATGATCAAACTTCAGATGAAAGCGTTAAAGCTTTAGCAACAGCTGTCATGAATTACGCAACTGCACAACCACAGGACAAGGGATGGCAGAAGCCTCAAGAGAAGCCCAAGAAAAAGTAATCATACCATATGGCTATGTGCCTAGGTGGTATCAGCTACCATTGCTTACGGCATTGGATAGAGGATGTAAGCGAGCTATCTGGTGTTGTCATAGGCGATCAGGCAAGGACTTGACACTATGGAACTGGATTATCAAGTCAGCATGGCTTAAGCCTCAGATTGTGTACTACATATTTCCAACATACAGCCAAGCGAAGAAAGTGATATGGGATGGCATGACCAAGGATGGTAAGCGTTTCATAGATTTCATCCCACCTTGTATTATCAAGCAGAAGAATGGATCAGAGCTTAAGGTGCGCTTAACTAACGATAGCTTGATACAGCTCATAGGCTCTGATGACATAGATAAGCTTGTTGGTACTAACCCTAGCATATGCGTATTTTCAGAGTTTGCACTGCAGAGGCCTGATGCATGGAGCTTCTTACGCCCTATCTTAGCAGAGAATGATGGCATCGCAATATTTCAGAGCACACCTCGAGGCAAGAATCATTTCTGGGAGCTTATCAATGACACAGCTAAGGGCAATCCCTCATGGTTCTGGGAGATACTAGGTGTACAAGATACGCATGCTATAAGCCAAGAGGCTATTGATAAAGAGATACAGGATGGCATGTCACCTGATATGGTGGCACAAGAGTTCTACTGCTCATTTGACCTTGGTGTGGAGGGCTCATACTACGCGAAATACTTACAAGAGGCTAAAGATGAAGAGCGTATCTGTTCCGTGCCTTGGGATCGTACTAAACGTGTACATACAGCATGGGATCTTGGTTATAACGACTCTACAGTTATCATCTGGTTCCAAGTGCATGGCCAATGCATCAACATCATAGACTTTTATGAGGATAACACTAAGGGACTTGACTTCTATGCACGAGTGATACGTGACAAGCCTTATCAATATGACAAGCACTTCATTCCGCATGACGGTAATCAGCATGACAAGCAGACAGGACTCACATACACGGCCAAGGCGCGTGAGTTTGGCATCACTATGACCACTCTGCCTCTTAACTCAATTGACGCTGGTATAGAGACCGCTAGGGGCATGTTTCATAGATGCTCATTCGATGACAAGAAGTGTGCCCAGCTCCTTAAATGCCTTGAAAACTACAGGAAGTCTTATGACGACAAGAATCGAGTGTATAAAGAACGCCCTTTGCATGACTGGAGCTCCCATTCCTCAGATGCTTTTCGCTATCTATGCACGGCTATCAAGAATAACATTGATCAAGGCACCGGACCAAGTGATAGATGGGTCGATGACATGCTCAACAAACATCAACCAACGTTCAATTAAAGGAGAACATATGGCTATACAAGACGCAATACTAAGCTTTGCAGCTGCTCATAGTGCATTTCTTGGAGAGCTAGAGAAACTAGCACTACATGAGATATTAGCTTTACTTAAGGGCTTATATCCCAATGACGTAGCAATGATTGCTATAGTTCAAAAGGTAAGCGATGAGATACTCAAGCTACAAGGTATAGCACCTAGTGCTTGATATCTATCAGATATAATGTTATACTCCGGTAAAATGGAGTATAACTGTGCGAACTATCTTAGTGATAACATTCTTTGTAATATGGGTAAGCCTAGCATTCACAATAGCAGACTCATATCAGCTTGACCAAATCCAAGAGACAGTAGACTG